>JAFDFH010000109.1 GCA_019309945.1 Deltaproteobacteria bacterium | reverse complement strand
CGACAATATTGTCTTGGTATCGATCATATTTCTCCTTTTGAATATATGAACATATGATCAAATATAATTAATATTTTTTTCTGTCAAGTTCTTTTTGAAATTTGGAAGATGGAAGCGCTTGACCTACCACTTTGAAAACGGATGCTTGACAAGATTGATGTTTAAATACCGGGGGTCTTCGGTAACCTCAGCTCCAATCCATTCGGGTTTTTCAACGGTTTGATTTTCTTGCTCCAATTCCACCTCGGCCACAACTAATCCACGGTTGGCACCCAAAAACTCGTCAATTTCCCAAACCATTCCCTGGTGCTCAATCCGGTATCGTTTCTTTTCGATAAGTGGTTTTTCACAAACCTTATCCAGCATCTCCCGGGCATCTTCAAAAGGGATTTCGTATTCGAATTCCATTCTCAGCCTTCCTGAAATGAAACGCTTGATCGTCAAAAATCCTTTAGCGCCAATAATTCGAACCCGAACGACGTGTTCCTTGGTACTGCTCAGGTAACCCTGGTAATAGATTCTACCGGAAGATAGCGAACGCCAAGAATCGTCCTTGAGCAAAAATTTTCTTTCGATTTCTATACCCATATACAATTTCTTTCGATTTGGTAACTTCTCAATATGTTCCGGTAGGCCCGCTGCGCCATCCGGCAATTTTTTTCAATACGGCCAAAACTTGCCGTTAAGGGCGCCTAACAGTGCCCCGCGCACGGGATCTAAAATGAGTGTGGCGCTTAGCACAAACAGGGTACAATCAACAATTTATACTATTCGGGTCTCTGTAAGCCGCCCTAAACGGCTTCAAACAATTGCCCGCATTGAAAAAAATTGCCGGATGACTCCGCTGGTAGGTTTAACCGTTTAACCATAAGTTTTTGAGAAGTTACATTTCCGAGACCTTTGCCGCAGACAAAGTAAAAGGGGCTCATCCTTATGAGATGAACCCCTTACTTGATTTGTTACTCTGTGTTCTATTTAGTGCCTGAACGAAAACTGCTATTTTCCCCAAAAACTGCTATTTTCCCCAATTTCGGCGTCAGGCTCAGATTTTAATCCTCAAAATACGCTAATGTATTCCTGCGGTTAAAATCTTCGCCTTCCTTGAACTTGGAAAAACTATCTATTTTTCGTTCGGGTACTATCTAAGCATGAAGTTCTTCTTTAATCGTAATGGCGATTTTATATAGAGCGGATAAGATTAATAAACCTGTCGCCCAGATACCAAGGGAAATAAGGAGTTCAGGGATAGTGGGCACATATTCAGTAACGTGATGAAGCGGATTCGGCACAAATCCGCCTGAAATCATACCCAGCCCTTTGTCAATCCAGGTGCCCACAAATACGAATACACACGCAACTGCCAGAACACCTTCATTTTTTCGGCACGCCGGTGTGACCAGAAGGATGATCGACAGACCCATTAGGGCCATGGAAGCCCACATCCAGGGTACATATACCCCATGTCCATGCAGACCGACAAATAGATATTTCATATGATCCATATGTTCCGGTATCCGGCTGTAAAACACAACAAAGACTTCGCAAAGGATGAAAAACACATTTATGCAAATCGCATAGGCCACAATTTTAGATAGGGACATAATTTGCTCTTTACCCGGGTCAAACTTCGTAAACTTTCTAATGAAAAGGCATAAAAGAATTAAAAGCGCCGGCCCCGCACAAAAGGCGGATGATAGAAATCGCGGCGCAAGAATCGCGGTCAGCCAGAATCCTCGGCCCGGGAGTCCGCAGTACAGAAAGGCGGTTACCGTATGGATGCTGACCGCCCATGGAATGGAAAGGTAAATCAGTGGTTTCAACCAGGCGGCCGGAGGCACGTTGTTTCTTTCAGCTTCAAGGACTTTCCATCCGATAACGATGTTCAAAAGAAGATATACGTTTAAGACAATCATATCCCAGAAAAGAACGGAATTGGGCGTAGGATATAATAAGACGTTTAAAATCCGCATCGGCTGGCCGAGGTCAACAAAAATAAACAGAACACACATGGTTACCGCAGCCACGGCTATAAATTCACCTAAAATGGTAATTCTGCCAAACGCTTTATAATTATGCAGATAGTAAGGGAGAACCACCATCACGGCTGATGCGGCCACACCAACAAGAAATGTAAACTGGGCGATATAAAAGCCCCAGGATACATCCCGGCTCATACCCGTAATTCCCAGCCCGAAACTGAGCTGCCACAGGTAACAAAGAACGCCAACGCCGATGACGCCAAGCAACGCCACCATCCATCCATAGTATTTGATGCTTCCTTTTAGCGCTTTCTCAAGCATAACCACCTCATACGATGTAAAAAATATTTGGTCCGGCTCCAAGGCCCGGTTTACGTCGAATCGCGTAATTTTTCCTCAACACCTCTCTGACTTCGGAATCGGGATCATCGAGATCGCCGAAGATCAAAGCCCCCTTGGATACTTCCACACAAGCCGGCTGTTTGCCTTCAGCCAGCCGTTCCGCGCAGAAATTGCATTTTTCAACAACCCCTTTCATCCTTGTGGGGAATTTTGCATTTTCTTCCTTGATAAAGGGGCGCGGATCCCTGAAATTAAAACTTCTCGATCCGTAGGGGCATGCCGCCATACAGAATCGGCAACCGATACACCGGTGAAAGTCCATCAAGACAATTCCATCTTCCCGCTGAAAGGTCGCTTTGGTGGGACAAGCGCGTACACATGCCGGGTTTTCGCAATGGTTGCAAAGGGTGAGAAACGGAAAATATTTTACCTTGTCAGAAATAAATCCATGTTGCTGACTGGGAAAAACATGTTTGAATTCTTCCAGCCATATCCATTTAATTTCGTGTCTCTTATTTTCAAGCTTAGGCACATTGTGGATACGGTGACAGACTTCGATGAGCGGTTCCAAATCCGCTTCCGACTCGAATTTGCGGGTATCGATGACCATGGCCCATCGCTTTGCGGTCAGGGCGTTGTCGTGTTTTTTAACTTTTACCTGGGCTGTATCCCCATGCTCCACAGCAAATACATCCAGAACAGGCTTGGTCCCGACAGCCAGTGCTGAAATACCGGCGATCTTTAGGAAGCTCCTTCTGCTGCTCTCCATTACTTTTTCTCCTCTGGATAGATATGACAATCCCAGCAATACGGATCGACCGACGCGTAGTTGTGACACCGGTCGCAAAACTCGGCCTTATTTGAGTGACAATCCATACAATTATTGGAAAGACTCATGAGGTATTCCTTTCCACTGCTGGCAACATAAACACGCTGGGCATCCCGCACAACCGACTGTCGCCAGACTTCCAGAAGCTGCATATGTTCAGTCCGCATTTCTTCTTTTGGCAGAATACACGTTTTTGCAGCTTTGGCCTTTTCAGTCAATTTGGGCTCAGGCACAGGAGCGGCTTTCCCCTGGTTAAACCAGAAAGGAAAAGATATGATGACCACGAAAATGACCAGGCCGGCAATTATCTTTTCTTTGTCATACATCTTCGGCATCCTCCTCCTCCATTCCGGGCAGCGGTTCCCCGCGCAGGTCGGTCTTTCTTTCTTTTTCGCCGGGCAGTATCAGTGCATTGGCCACCAGTTCATGAATGCCGGTAACATCCACTTCCGGTACCCAGTATTCCATGAGTGGGGGAAATACCGCCCGGTCGATGGCACAAATACAGGCAAGCATGTTCACCCCGTATTTTTCATGTGTAAATTGTACCGCATTGGCCCGGGGCATACCGCCGGCCAGCCTCAATTCCATATTTTCGCCGGCATTTAGACCCGCACCGCTACCGCAGCAGAAAGTTTGTTCGCGAATAGTATTTTCCGGCATCTCATAGAAATGGTTGCATGCCTTCCGGATAACATAGCGGGGTTCTTCCAGCAGTCCCATCCCTCGGGCAGGGTTGCAGGAATCGTGAAATGTAACTATTTTATTATCACTGCGGCTGGGATCAAGGTTCAGTTTACCATGCTTTATGAGGTCCGCGGTAAATTCGGTGATGTGAACCATCTTGGTAGACTTGGCATTTTCGAATTTAGTTCCGGTTAGGGGTGAAACCGGTTCCTCCAGAAAATCAGCCGGACCGTTCATGGTGTCCATGTACTGGGTGATGACCCGCCACATGTGGCCGCATTCACCCCCGAGGATCCATTTTACCCCCAGGCGTTTGGCCTCGGCATACATTTTTGAATTCAGCCGTTTCATTGTCTCGTGAGAGGTGAAGAATCCAAAGTTGCCCCCCTCGGAAGCATAGGTGCTCCAGGTAATATCAAGTCCCAGATCCTGCAAATAATGGAACAGCATCATGTATCCCATACAAGTGTAAGTTCCCGGATCGGCAAAAATATCACCGGAAGGGGTAATAAAAAGGATTTCCGCGCCTTTCCGGTTTAAAGACATATCGACCCTGATGCCGGTGATTTCTTCGATGTCATCGGTGAAGAAATCGAGCATATCTTTGTATGCATGGGGCTGAATGCCGAGATGATTCCCGGTTCTATAGCAGTTGGCAACCGGGGTCGCGATCCAGTCCACGTTGAGACCCAGTAAGTTCAGCAGTTCACGGCCGATGATGGTAATTTCGGCCGTATCGATACCATAGGGACAAAATACCGAACATCGACGGCACTCGGAACACTGGAAGAAATAATACCACCATTCCTTTAATACGTCCTCGTTCAGTTCTCTGGCGCCGTAAAGTTTTCCGGCATTTTTCCCGAAGAGGTTAAAAATTTTTCCGGCGGCTGTAAAATCATTCCGATAAACCGACCGGAGAAGCTCAGCCCGTAATACCGGCATGTTTTTGGGATCACCGGTCCCGATAAAGTAGTGACATTTATCAGCGCAAGCACCGCAACGAACACAGATATCCATAAAAACTTTTAGGGATCTGAACTTTTCCAGGCGTTCCCTTAATCCCTCCAGGACAATCTGCTTCCAGTCATCAGGCAGTTTCCAGTCATCATCAAGGGGGTTCCATTCTCTGGCATAGGGAAGACTGAGGTATTCAACACTTTTCGGATTGGCTGCGTAACAGTAAATACCTTTTCGAATGTCGACGGGCGTATCCATCCACCCGGTTTGTGGGGGATGATGATCTTTTTTAAATAGCCCATCCGGATCTGAGAGGTCTGACATTATGATTTACTCCTTTTCCTCAGGTGCTTCTGATTCTTCAGGTTCCGCCGGTTCAGGTGACAACGCTTTTACCACCGGTATTCCAACTTCTGCCATTTTTTCTCTGAATTCATCTTCATATTCTTCGTATGTATGAACCTTAACAGGATAATTCCACGGATTGATGTGTCTGAATTCCCGCACATTGGTTGTCAGGTTTCGTGTGGGGCTCAGGAAAATGCCCCCTGAATGCATCAGCTTGCTAAACGGGAAATACGCCAACAGAACGCTGACAAACAGTAGATGGACATAGAAAAGACCACCGATACCATCAGGTATGGTGGGATGAAACGTGGCCAAACCCATTGTGAGTTCTTTAATGTTGACGATGTCTACCTTGGTAAAATACCGCATGAGGATGCCGGTAGCGGCGATGCCGAAAATCAAAAAAAGAGGGAAATAGTCCGAAGCAAGGGAAATATATTTCATATGGGGATAAAGGATTCTTCTTAAAAATAGAAACGTCACGGCGGCCAGAAGCACGACGCCGGACAAAAGGAGTCCCGGTAGTCCGAGTTGCAGAAAAGCGTCTAATTTATCCAGCCACTGGAGCCAGACCGGAACAGGTTCCAGAAAAAATCGCAAATGCCTGACCAACACCGTTGCAAAGGCATAATGGAATGCCAAGGCCCCCAGCCACAAAAAGATTTCCCATTCATAGGTGAGTTTGTCGCCTTTTTTGGAGGCCATCGTCGTATTTCGAAATAATGATCGGAATAGCAAAATTTCCAGGGCCATCCGCACGATTACCCCGGCCGTAGTTGTGGGGTTATCAATGTGATTGGGTTTAATCCAGGGAAGTGTTTTCTGCTGGCCGCAGGTTGTGGGAATGCGGAATGGAACCGGTGAACGCCCCCAGTCCACCACGCGGTAGATAAATCCGACAATAAAGGTAATAATGGCCAGATAAGGAATGATAATTCCGAAAAGTACCTGGAGCCCAATCGCTTGCCCTACATAGGCCAGCAAAAAGAGAACAACAACCGCTATGAGGGAAGACATGTAATTGACATTCATTTAAATTACCTCATTATTTAAATTAGATTCCTGCGTATCCGACTCATCATCCGTTATCTCACAAATCAAGCCTGCCCGTCGAAATGCGCTAAATGTCCTATTTTTCTCTTCCGTTGATTTAATTTGATAAATCTTTTCCCTGCATTTCATGTAGATGTCAAAGGCAATCAGACCGAGGCGGTCAATTTTGGATTCAAACTCCAATAACGTCTTCATATCCTCACGGTCTTTAATTTCGCTGTGAACATCTTCCCGGATAATGTTTTTTAAAGAAAAAATAAAGGCGGTGGCTTGTGATGGCGAAAAGTTCTGAACCGCTCTGATTCTAATGATAGGGTCCAGAAAAGATTCGACGGCGTTAGCATTGAATTCTCGAAGAAGGGTATCAAATAGAGCGTCCAGACCTCGAAAGATTTTTCTTCCGACAGGATTGGCAAACGGATTTTTCTGGTTCTTTAAAAAGCCGGCCGTATCAGCAGGATAGGTCAAAAGCACCTCGTTAAACCACTTTTTAATAATGGTGGTTTTTCTTTTCTCCAGCAGATTTTCCAGCCTCATACTCAGAACAGCTCCTAACCTCCCCATCGCCAAAATGGTTCCCGACGGCCTAAACACCATTAAAACACGACAATTTCATTTAAGTGAGGAGCTATAATCAACTTATAAATTCATGTCAAGAATAAATCAAAAAAAAGTGCCAAGTCAATATGGGTGGAGCTTTTAAAGAAATTGAAATTCTGAAAAACCGGCGGGGAAGATGCAGTCACTGAAAGTCGTCAGTTATAGTCAAAGCCGGTTCCAAAGGACGCGGCTTGCTTACTTTTCATTTATTTTTGCCAAAAGGGTATTCCGATGGATGCCGAGTCGCTCTGCGGCTTTGCTTTTATTTCCGCCAACGCTCTCGAGCACGTTATCGATGAACTGTTTTTCAAATGTGTTTACGGCTTCTTTTAACGTCGTATCCTTAATCACGCGTTTGCCCAAGTGATTAAAGGTGGATAGATTTTTAATCTGGATGATATTATCTCTGGTAATGGTAAACAATCTTTCCACCAGGTTTTGAAGCTCTCTCACATTTCCGGGCCAGTCATATTCTTTTAATGCTTTGATAGCCTCCGTGGCAAATTTTTTGGGAGGTTTTCCGGTCTTTTTTGCATTCAGCTCCAAAAAGTGATTTATAAGTAAAGGGATGTCACTTTTTTTCTCTCTTAAAGGGGGCAAATGTACGGGAAAGACATTCAGCCGGAAAAAGAGATCTTCCCTAAATTCTCGCCGTGAAATCATTTCATCGAGTTGTTTATTGGAAGCCGCCACAAATCTTAAATCCACTCGAATAATCTTGGTACTCCCCAATCGCTCAAATTCCCTTTCCTGAATAATCCTGAGCAGTTTACCCTGCATGCTGAAATCCAGAGAATCAATATCATCCAGAAATACCGTGCCGCCATCGGCAATTTCGAGTTTGCCGATATTCGTGCCAATCGCTCCTGTAAAAGCTCCCCGGTTATGTCCAAAGGTTTCACTTTCCATCAGGGTTGGTGGTATTGCAGCACAATTCAGAACTACGAAGGGCTGGTCCCTCCGGGGGCTCCGATTATGTATAGCTCTGGCGACCAGCTCCTTTCCGGTTCCACTTTCGCCCTGTATGAGTACGGTGCCGTCGCTTTGAGAAATTATTGATATTAAATCAAAAATTTCCCTCATTTTTTTATGTTTACCCAGCATTTTTTCAAAGGTGTGATGCCGTTCCAGTTCATTCCTGAGATAGGTGACCTCTTTGACCAGACTTCTTTTTTCTAAAGCACGGCGAATTGTGCCTAATACGTCATCAATCAAAAACGGCTTAATAATATACTGATAAGCACCTGATTTAATAGATTTAACTGCTGTCTGAATCTCTTTGACAGCGGTGACCATAATGATCTCTGTATTCGGATCGGCTTCCTTGAGCTGGGTTAGAAGATCAAGGCCGTCTATGTCCGGGAGGCGGATGTCAAGAAGGATTATATCGATGGAATACTTCGAAAAAATCCGAATGGCTTCTTCTCCTGTTTCTGCTAGAAGAACATCATATGCGTCTTTTAGAAGCATGTTAAAAGATTGACGAACTCCATGTTCGTCATCTACCACGAGAATTGTCGCTTTTTCAGTCATTTGCATTCATGGTTTGGTCAGCTCAAAGGCGACCGGCTTTTTTTAGAAGTCCCTACACTACATTTTTAAATACGGTTAGAACCACGACCATTGGAAAGAAGAAAATGCATTCTCCTGCATTTCCCGTGCCCGTGCAATTAAAA
>JAFDFH010000108.1 GCA_019309945.1 Deltaproteobacteria bacterium | reverse complement strand
ATGACAGAGATTAGAAATATAGCCATCATTGCCCATGTGGATCATGGCAAAACAACACTTGTAGACCGTATCCTGTATCAGGTTCAACTATTTCGGGATAACCAGGATATGGGTGATCTGATACTAGACAGCAATGACCTTGAACGGGAAAGAGGAATTACTATCTTATCAAAAAATGTTTCTGTAAGATATAACGATTCCAAGATCAATATCATTGACACACCCGGCCACGCCGATTTTGGAGGAGAAGTAGAACGTGTACTGAATATGGCTGACGGGGTTTTACTGGTGGTTGATGCATTTGAAGGTCCCATGCCACAAACCCGCTTTGTTTTGCAAAGAGCCATTGGATTGAACCTGAAACCAATCGTGGTGATCAATAAAGTGGATAAACCCAATTGTGACCCGGAATGGGCCGAAGAAGCGGTGATGGAATTAATGTTTAACCTGGATGCATCCGAAGAACAACTCAATTACCCAACAGTTTATGGCTCTGCCAAAGCCGGATGGATGGGCAAAAGCTGGTCAGAACCTACTGATGATATAAGCTATTTGCTTGATACGATTATTGAACATATTCCACCAGTTAAACCAAAAGAAGGTACCGTACAACTCCAAATATCTTCCATTGACTATTCATCATATGTGGGGCGAATTGCTGTTGGGAGGATCAACCGTGGTGCCCTTACCTGGGGCCAGAATATTTCACTGGTAAAGCAAGATGGGAGCGTGTTTAAATCCAAAGTAAAAGAGTTGTATGTATTTGAGGGATTGGGAAAAGAGAAGATTAAAACACCCGTAACTTCCGGTGAAATCTGCGCGGTATTAGGGATTGATGGATTTGATATTGGCGATACCATTGCTGATTTTGAAAATCCCGAAGGCTTAAAAAGTATCATGATTGATGAACCCACTATGAGCATGTTATTTACGATCAACAATTCACCATTTTTTGGAAAAGAAGGACAGTTTGTAACATCAAGGCATTTAAAGGATCGATTGTTTAAAGAAACAGAAAAAAACCTGGCCCTGCGTGTGGAAGAAACTGATCAGGCGGAATCTTTCATGGTCTATGGCCGTGGTATACTGCATTTGTCTATCCTGATTGAAACCATGCGGAGAGAAGGGTATGAATTGCAATTGGGACAGCCCAAAGTGATCATCAAGGAAATTAATGGGAAAAAGCATGAACCGGTTGAATTGCTTACCGTAAATGTTCCTGAAACGTTTTCAGGAAAAGTTATTGAACTGCTTACCACGCGTAAGGGTGAATTGCTGAATGTTGCAACTAAATCTGACCGGGTAAACCTGGAATTTCATATTCCGGCACGTGGACTGATCGGATTAAGAAATAAAATGCTCACAGCAACAGAAGGAGAAGCCACTATGGCTCACCGGTTTAAAGCCTATATGCCCTGGAAAGGTGAATTTCCCACGAGAAAAAAAGGTTCCCTGATTGCTATGGAATCCGGATCTGCAGTTGCTTATGCACTTGATAAATTGCAGGGCCGGGGACGGTTTTTTGTAGCTCCGGGTGAAGATATTTATACCGGGATGGTGGTCGGAGAAAATAACAAAGAAGAAGACCTCATCGTGAAAGTCACCAAAACAAAAAAACTCACCAATATAAGAGCTGCAGGCACTGATGATAAAGCAAAGATAGCGCCGCCTGTTAAATTCAGCCTGGAAGAAGCGTTGGAACATATCAAGGAAGATGAATACCTGGAAGTAACTCCTAAAAGTTATCGAATGCGTAAAATTTTGTTGGATGAGAATGCGAGGAAAAGGGCTGGGAGACATACATTCCATGATGATTGATATGTTATCAGGATTAATCTCTGCTGCTTATTTTTTGGCTGCCGGCGGTTTACTTCTGTATGGCTTGAATTGCTATGTTATGGTGTACTTGTTTCACCGGAAACGCAAAGCGACCGAAATCGCCCGGCAGGAGGTGATGTTATCCTTTGAAAATCCTCAGTTTGAAGACGATCTCCCCGTGGTGACGACCCAGATTCCGGTTTACAACGAGTTCAACGTTATCGAACGTATTCTTCGTGCTGTCAGTCAAATGGTTTATCCGGAGGGGCGGCATGAAATTCAGGTTCTTGATGATTCAACCGATGAAACCCGTGCTCTCATCGACCGTGTTGCCGCGGAACTTCAATTGGCAGGACATGCGATTCAGGTCATCCGACGGGAAAATCGTGAAGGATTTAAGGCAGGTGCTCTGAAAGTCGGACTGGAAAACGCCAAAGGAGAAATTGTCGTTGTTTTTGATGTGGATTTTGTGCCGCCGCCGGATTATCTTCTTTGCACCGTTCCCTTTTTCTTGACAGATGACAATTTAGGGCTGGTACAGACCCGCTGGGGCCACTTGAATCGTAGACAATCCCTACTTACACGGGCGCAATCCATCGGGATCGACGGCCACTTCATGATTGAACAGTCGGCACGGAACTGGAACGGTCTTTATATGAATTTTAACGGCACCGCCGGCCTGTGGCGTAAATCGGCTATCATCGATGGGGGCGGATGGCAATCGGATACATTGACCGAAGATATGGATCTTTCATACAGGGTTCAATTTGCAGGCTGGCAAACCGTTTACCTCCCGGATGTGGTGGTTCCCGCAGAAATCCCTGAAGACATCAATGCCTTCAAGAGCCAGCAATTCCGTTGGGCCAAAGGGTCCATCCAGACAGCAATAAAACTGTTCCCCCATCTTTTAAAAGCCCGGGTTCATCGGTTTAAAAAAGTTCAGGCCGTCTTTCATCTGACCCATTACATGGTTCATCCCATGATGCTCACGCTGGCGATCCTGGCACTTCCGGTTCTTTTGACATTAAAGATAACATTAGCGCCGCTGCTTTTCACTGTCATTGCCGTTGTGTTGGGCCTCTCTATGATTGCACCGAGCACACTCTATTGCGTGAGTCAACGCGCTGCGTATCCGGATTGGTTTCGCCGTATTCTTTTTTTGCCGATTCTGGTTGCCGTTGGCGTGGGGCTTGCGCTATCGAATTCCAAGGCTGTTTTCGAAGCGATGATCGGACGAAAAAGCGGTTTCGTGCGCACACCCAAACGGGGCGACCGTGAAATAAAGAAGTACAGGCTGCGTGCGCCCTGGATGGCGGTTTTTGAAATCCTCTTAGGGCTCTATTGCATATGGTCCCTTACGTACTATATGTCGTCGGAAAAATATTTCATCGGTCCCTTTCTCGCCATCTACGCAGCAGGTTTTTTATTTGTGGGTCTTTTAACCATATCTCACAGCTTCAGATTGTTGCGATGAGAGAAAAAAAAGTCGGCCCAATACCGATTCACACCGCTGTTTCAACCGTACCGTTTTTCCTGGCCGCGTTGCTGATGTTTCTTCTTTGCATGAAAGGCGGACGATTTGGGTTTATCGGTGAGCATACGCTTTATTTTCCATGGTTGAAAGCATCGCATCCATCGTTTATGCTTCCCGGGGGGAGATTCATCCTGCTTTTTTCCATCACCTGGGTCATTTGTCTGATCATGCTTTTGACCTGCCCCCGGGGATTATCCAGATCTAAAAGTTGGATTTTAATTTTAATCATTGCACTTTTCTGCCGCCTGGCGTTGTTGCCCCATGAACCCTCGGATGATATAAACCGGTATCTCTGGGAAGGACATCTGATCTATGAGGATATCAATCCATACATTTATTCTCCGGACGATCTGTCTTCCACCGATACCGCAAAAAATGATCCGTTTTTCAAAAAGATCAATCATCCCCAAAGCCCGGCCGCATATCCGCCGCTGATGCTGTATATCTTTTCCCTTCTGGTCCGGATCAGTTACACGCCGCTGGCCATGAAAACGCTAATAATGCTGTTCGATATCGCTACCCTGGGCGTCCTGTTCATGCTCCTTCAGTATCGGGATCTGGAACCGAGGTGGTCCATTTTATATGCCTTTAATCCGGTGATTCTCTATGCTTTTGCCGGTCAGGGTCATTTCGATTCCATCATGATATTTTTCTATATGGCGGCCTTAGCTTGCTATGATCGAAAGCGTTGGGCATGGATGTATCTTTTTATGGGCCTTGCTGTGCAATCCAAATATGTTGCAGTGGTGATGCTGCCGTTTTTGATTCGTCGGGATACCATAAAATACCTGTGGATGACATTTCTGGTGACGGTTCTTCCTTATGTACCGTTTATATCTGAAAACCCATGGCAACCGTTTTACGGACTTATCAAATTCGGTGAAACCTATGCTTTTAACGGATCCATCCACGGGTTACTGCGGGCCGCGCTTGGCGGCATTCACCCAGCTACAACGCTCTGTAAAGTATTTTTGGGTACAACCCTTTTATTTGGATACATTTACTTTAATCCTCAACGGAGGGGGCGTTTTTTTAATGACCCCCTTTCAGGTTCTTTTTTTGCTGTGGGTGTGCTTCTGGTTTTGGCCCCAACCATCCATTTCTGGTATATCAGCTGGATCATTCCTTTCCTGGTGTTGCGACCGACAAAATCCTGGATGCTACTCTGTCTGACCATCAGCGGGTACTTTGTCACCAACGGGATTTACCATCACACCGGCCGATGGCACCTTCCCATAGGGGTACAAATTTTGGAATGGTTACCCTTCTGGCTGCTGTTGTTTCACGATATTTATCTCACCTGGCATCCTATCAGAAACCCCGTTGACAGTCATCCTCCCCGATCGGTATCGGTGGTTATTCCTGCCCGCAATGAAGCGACCCGGATCAGTACCTGCATACAGGCGTTGAAAAAAGATGCTGCGGTTGAAGAAATTATTGTGGTTGACGGCGGGTCAACAGATCCTACAGTTGGTCTGGCAAAGCAAGCCGGGGCAAGGGTCATCGAACAAACATCATCTTCGACAACGTATAATGGCCGCGGAGGACAAATTTATGCCGGTATTCAGAAAGCCCGGTGTGATGTGATTGCCATCGTTCATGCCGATACTTTGGTCACCGCACCGACATTTCAACGAATTCTCAATGTCCTTTCAAAGCAACCCATCCTTGCCGGCGGCGCCGTGGGAAGTGTTTTTAATGGAAACGGCGGTCTTCTTCGCCTGTTGGAATTTGCCAACGACTTTCGTGCTGTGTTTCTCGGGATCAGTTTCGGTGATCAGGTGCAGTTTTTTCGGCGAAAACCGGTTGTAAAACAGAATCTATTTCCGTCAATACCGCTTATGGAAGATGTTGAATTCAGTCTTCGGATACCTCGGATCGGCCGCCGGATTTTTCTTTTTGGAAATGCGCTGATTTCAGCGCGTCGCTGGCGCTCCGACGGGTTCAAACATTCCGTATTGGTGGTCCGTCTCGTGGCCGCGTATCTGTGGCAACGGGTATGGAAAAAGCCGGATACGCTTTCCCTTTATCGCCGTTATTATGGAAAATCATCATAGAATCTCTTTATATGTAAGCATTTTAAAACCAAAACGACGAATAAATAACTGAATTTTGCAAGTTTTATAAAAGACCTTATTATTTAGTGCCCGAACGAAAACCAGGATTTTGCGTTAAGATCAAGGAAGACGAAAATTTTAACCACAGTAATACTGGTAGTATTTCGAGGATTAAAATTTGACGGTTTCGTAAAAAGTCCAACTTCTGCGTTGTGCTGCATTTCGATTTCGCAATCATTCAACGTACGATAAGTACGCCTCATGATTACAAAATTTGCACGCCTTAAATTTGAACTTTTTACAAAACCGTCTAAATCGGACTTTTTACGAGTTCATTAAAATTTGAGTCTGACGCAGATATTGGCGGAAAAGACAGTTTTCGTTCAGGCACTATTTAAAATATTTCAAGATTGGGGTAACTTGAGGACGTTCCCGAGTTACCCTCTGAGCATGTTTTCCGGCAGTTCAGGGGCTCGTGTAAGCGCGCGCCGCCGGAACGGGCTGGCGATTAATTTAAAAATATCGGATGCTTTCATATATTGGCCAAACGTGCGCAAGAGCTTGAAGGTTTGAATCGGGCGGAAGAAGATCCGACGAAAGAATAACAATCCATAGCCTTTCATACGAGCACGATTAACGACTTCACTTGGCAGGATAGTCGGGTCGATGTCCGAGCATTTAAACCATTTGGACCAATCCCGTTCATCGTCGATGATGCCGCGATCGACATATTCTTTCCATAAAGGAGTGCCTCGGTAAACGCACAGGCGATTAAAACCAAACGTGTCCAGTTTTAACCGTGCCGCAAATCGAAAGCTTTCCATGATGTCGTCTTCAGACTCATTAGGGGCGCCGACCAGGAAAAAGCCGTGAGTTCTCTTGATTCCGTGTTTCTTGGCCTCACTGACGGCATACTCGATTTGTTCCAGGGTTTGATTTTTATTGAGGCGGTCGAGAACCTTTTGTGTGCCGGCCTCGATACCGTAGGCCAGGAAGGTACAATTGGCCTTATTCATAATGGACAGTTGATCAACCCCGACCGAGTCAACGCGACCCTCGCAGCCCCAGTGAAATTGAAACCGACGTTCGATCATACCCGTACAGATTTCGTTGATGCGTTTGCGTTTCAAAAGAAAATGGTCATCGGTAAGCAGGATGGATCGATACCCGGCGTCATTGAGTTGCCGCATTTCGCCCAGGACATGCTCGACGGACCGGCCGCGCCATTTGCCGTTGGACAAAGACGGAATATCACAGTAAATGCAGGCATAGGGGCATCCCCGAGAGGTTTGGACCGTACAGAATTTGTCAAGGGAGAGCACGGCCGGTACATCAAGAGGCAATGATTCGATATAGTCAATTGGCAGGCTCTCACGATCGGGGTAGGGGAATTGATCCAGATCCCGTATGATGGGCCGCGGTTGATTGTGAACGATTGTGTCGCCTTTGCGCCATACCAGGCCGTCAACCGTTTCGGGATTCTTCATGTTCTTCAGGTAGTCCGGTAAAAGTTCTTCACCTTCGCCGACCCCGACGCAGTCGGCATAGGGGCAATCGTTTAAAATGTTTTCCGCATTCGTGGTGGCGAACACACCACCTAAGATAATCGGTATTTTCGGGGCGGCTGTTTTCAGTTGCTCAGCCAGTCTTTTGGTTGCCGGGTAGGTGGTCGTCGATAGAAATGAAAGAGCGATGACATCCGGCCGTTCGTCTTTGGCAGCCTGGGCAATATGTTTGGCCTTCATTTGAGGGAGACACGTGTCGAACATTTTTACCCGATGGCCATGTTGACGGATAACCGGCGCTAGAGTTTCAATACCCAAAGGAGGAAATGCCATCACCTTTACACGCTCATCCCCTGGTTTAGAGCCGCCCAGTTCCTCCGGAAGCATTTGATAGTAATCTTCATCGCGAACATATACTAAGAAAACATCCATTTAATATCCTTTCCAAGCATTTTAAGCTAATGACCAATTTTTTTTTGAGAATCAAAGGTAATGAATTCGTAAAAAGTAACGCTAATGGCTAAGTAAAAAGGCCCATATACAAGGCGTAGTGTTTTTTCAGGAGCGAGGCTATACATATGGTATGCCGAGCGTTTGAAAAGACACTACAACGCCGTAGATGGGACTTTTTACGACGCCATCAAAGGTAACTTCTCAATATGTTCCAGTAGGCCCGCTGCGCCATCCGGCAATTTTTTTCAATACGGCCAAAACTTGCCGTTAAGGGCGCCTAACAGTGCCCCGCGCAAGGGATCCAAAATGAGAGTATCGCTTAGCACAAACAGGCTATAATCAACAATTTATGCTGTTCGGGTCACTGTAAGCCGTCCTAAACGGCTTCAAACAGTTGCCCGCTTTGAAAAAAATTACCGGATGACTCCGCTGGTAGGTTTAACCTTAAGTTTTTTTGAAAAGTTATATGCTTGTCCGTATATCGGACACGTCTTTCCGCTCTTTGATTCATAAACAACATTTGCGAGACCGTCCGAAGAATCATTTGCCGGAATATATGAAACGCATGAAAACATAGACGTTCCAATCCTGCCCGTCGCCCTTTTGCTTAAACAGGCAAGGGATTCAGAATCTGATTATTAAGGCGATCTTTCCAGCGGTCTTCCCGGCCTCCCACAAGTCCATGCCACGGCAACCCAGCCACGTCCCTCTGCTCTTGCCCAGGCGGGAATGGGTCGGTCGGCGGACACTTCGAAGAGAACCCCCTGTTGCCTGAATAGGGAAATCCCCACGCGCACATCAAGGGGATCGAAGAGGTGGAAGCCGGCCCCGATTGCCTTGACCGACGCTTCCTTCACGGACCATATCAAGGCGGCTCCCCGGGCCCTATCGTTATGGCAGAGGCCCCCGGCGCAATCCAGTTCTTCCGGGCGGAACGCTCGACCCAAAGGATAGCCACCGGCAAACTCATCGGGGTAGGCCACGTCAATACCAACACTCCCCTCACTGCACATGGCGCCCCAGAGCCTTCCCTCACCGTGGCTGAAGGACAAGGATGGCCCCTGTTGGTTCCCCAGAAGAAGGCCTGGTCTTCCAAGAGCACCTTTGTAAAGGGTAAGAGCCTTTTCATGGGGGCAAGGGCCCCAGCGGGGATCAAGCCTAGCCTGTGCCCGCAGTAGCCTGAGGGTCAGGCTGTGCTTGGCCCCGCGCCTCGATTCAGTGGACGCGAATACCACGTTATGCCCTAAGACAGGACCGGGCAGGATGCATATCTTGCCGTGCGCCCTATGATTTTGGTTCCTGGGGTATGATAGGGGTGGCCGGCGCATCAATCGCATGGTTTGGAACGCCATTACTGGCTGAACCAGTTCATGCGCATGGAAAGAACCTGCATGATGGGTGCGCCGTTCTCGTCAACAGCACGGGCGTCCCATGTAAAACCTTGATCGTCTTGGGAGCGGAGCCGTGCCTCGAGCGTGCAGTGCTCTCCATTCCGGGCGGTACGGGCAAAACGCATTTCCTCCATGCCGGCAGGGATCAGATCCCAGGACACCTCCTCTTGGCGGATGTCAAGGTAGAATGCGAAAAGGTGCATCAGCGCTTCCAGGAGATAGGGTGAGTACTGGTAACGGACCCGGTCCAAACCGGCCATATCCGCATGCTCCCGGTAGACCATGTCTCCTTTCACGGCCCCGGGCCCGGTGCCGTGGATCCTCTCAAGGACGCGGTAGCGTCCCTGGAGGCCGGTGTTCTTTTCGTACCTATCCTGGATTTCATGGGGTTCCATGGGGTTTGTGTCCAGGTCCTCCGTTCTTACGGTAAACTCCGGCCAAGGGGGCAGGTCTGTTGTTCGTGGTCCCAGAATAACCTGTCCTTGGTAGTTCGTGGACCACCTGTCCAGGATTCGGCCCGAAGAGGATATATCAGCACTGGCGAGCTGGACATCGCAGCGGACCCCTTGGCCCCTGTCCTCCTGTCTTCGGCAGATGATACGTGCTTCTCGCCCCATGCCCTGGGGACACTCCAGGATGTCTTCGAACCTTAAGCGCCGCACACCGAGCACACTCAAATGTGGATAGAGCAAATGGGCTGCCTCCAGGAAGGTCTCTACGGCCATGATTCCTGAGACCAGAGGATGCTTGAGGAACTTGAAGGGCTTGTGATCCACAAGCCAGAGGTCATAAGCCTGAGAAAAGGTCCGTTTGGCGACCAGCTCGCCATTCTTGAGATCCAATCCGTCCACGGCCTCTATCATGGGGAAATCCCTTTGTTCAAAACGGACTCCGCCCAGAACATGGCTCTCCTCATTCCTATAGGATTCCTTGGAATCGATCAAGGTTCCCTTGACCGCCGGAAAGGTGCGGGCCAGTATCACCCAGGACTGTTGAGGTGGGCCCAGGAACAGCTCCCTGCAGAATATCTGGGCCAGATCGTCGGCGTGAACAAAGGCGGATTCCAGTCCCTTGAGCTTCATGAGTTCCTTGACCTCCGGGTTTTCGGCCATGCCTGTCCCTTCGATGGGCGGCAGCATCAGGGCCTTTGAAACCAGACCCTCATGGGAGGCTGTCCATGAGCGCAACAGGGCGGAAAGCGATCGGTTGGCAGCACAGTAATTGGCCTGACCGACGTTACCCTGGATAGCCACGATTGAAGAGAGCGCCGCGAAGAATCTCAAGCCCTGGTTTCTCGAGGCCCGGTAAAGGTTCCGGGCGCCAATGAACTTTACCTCCAGGACTTTCTTGAAGTCCTCAGGCGTCATTAAGTCCATGAAACTGTCCCTGATGAGACCGGCCCCATGAATGATACCGTCGATCCTGCCGTAACGGTTTACCACTTGGTCCAACGTCCGGGCTACACTCTGGGGATCCGCTACGTCACAGCAATGATATGAGGCCTTGAGTCCCAGAACGGAAAGCCGGGACACGTTGCGGGCGATATCCAGGCCTGCCAGGGCCTTTGATCCCTCACCCTCCAATTTGTCGCCCTTCGGGCCCAGCCCGTTCTTTTTAAAAAGGCGGTGCACGGCTTTTTTAACGAAACCATCGGTATTGCGCAGGGTGTCGTAGGCCGCAGCAGGGTCCAGTTCGGTACGTCCCAACAGCACAACCCGGGGCTTGAAGGGAGCCAGGGCCTGGGCGATACGGTAGGTAACGCCTTGGGCGCCGCCTGAAATCACGATCACAGCTCCAGCCTGCAGTTCGAGTTTCGGCGCCCTCGTCAAAGCCAACGGCTCATTCGAGGCCTTCATGGAGAAAGCCTCCTGGTCATGGTAGATCATTTGAATGATTGGGTTTCCGGTGTCCAGGGCGAGGTCCATAGCGCTTTTGAGGTCCGTTTGGGTATCTAGGGCCACACTTCGGAACAGCATGGAGGGGTACTCCAGGGCCGCGGCCAGGAACATGCCCAAAATGCCTTCGGCGGTCACCGCATCCGTGGTGTGGGATTCAATGCCCCGATGCAGAATGAGGCAAAAGGCCTTGTTGGGTGAACCCATGAGGCTCTTTAAACAGGTAAAGAAACCGGTGAGAAAGTCCGGAATATCCTCTTCGCCCAATTGAGCGGATTCCGATCCGTCCTCCAGGATCAGGACAAGACCCGCCAGGGATCGGGCGGTCTGGAGCTTCTTTGCAGCGATCTGAGCGCCTTCGGAGGTGCGCAGATCGAAAGCGCCGTTTTCGCCCTGGCCCAGGCAGTTCAGATGCAGCGGGCGGGCTCTAAACCTGCTCTCCAGGAGACGAGCTAGGTCGGCCGCAAGGGAAGACCGGGGATATGTGCTGAGAACTGCCACCTCCTGATCGGGATCGAGTTTGACTGGGTTGCTTGAAGCCCTGGGGAGGGCTGTCTCTTCTAGTACCAACCGTTTGATCGATTCCCCTTGAGAGACATCTTCCACGGCAGATTTGCCGGCCGTGTCCTTGGGAGGGGTAAGAGGGGTAGGATCCGTCGGTTCTCCGACCGAGCTTGCGTTGTCGTTTCGACCCGCCAAGCCCTGGATGCAATCCGCTATTTCCCCCACGGTGCGCGCCTCCACGAAATCCTCGACGTTGACGGTTATTCCAAAGTGTCGTTCAATCTTGTCCATGATCACGGGAAGACGACTGGAACGAATGGAGAGATCCCGCCGGATGTCCATCTCGGGCTCAATTTCGTCTCGTTCATAGCCGGTCGCACTCATGATGATCCGGATGACATCTTCCAGGTAATCCACCTCTCCTTCCTCTTCCTTTTGAAGAACGGACTCAGAAGGGAGGGGCGACCTATCTATCTCCCGGATGGGCGTTGGGGCGGAAAGCTGGCTTTGCACCCGGAATTTTTCCTCGGGTACGGATGGGGGTACGGGGGTGGAGGAAGGAGCAGGTGAGGGCTTGGGTGAGGGCAAGCTTGAGGCCTCAAGGATTCGGTCGAGATCCTCTTGTTTAAAATTGGGATCTAATTCACCTCGGACCGCCCCTATAATTTGCGGCTCGATAATTTTACCGAAGGATTGCAGGACAAAGGCGTTTATCTCACGCTGCACAATGGCGGCGACCCGGTCTTCTGACGGGGTTGGGGCTGTGATCTCCGGGGGAGGGGGGGGGGCCTCAGGTCGGTCGGCCACCTTCGACAGGGGAACTCCATCCTGATCAAGATGCCCTAAGGCATAGAGGTGGGCCACCCCCTCGCGGTAGGCATGGGCCTCTCCCTCAGGCATGCAGGTGGGGATGCACAAGGCCTGCTCCAGGGTTTCTCCCACAAGGTTACAAAGTGTGTCTTTGGGGCCCACCTCGACAAAGAGTCTAATGCCGAAATCATCCCAGAGGGTCTTGACATTCTGCATCCAGTGCACCGGTGACTCAAGGTGTGCCATGAGAATCCGGCGTATCTGGCTCGAATCGTCGGGAAAAGGTTCCATGGTGGTATTTGATACCACTGGAATTTCGGGGGGGTGAAAGGAAATGTTTGCAACAAAGGCGGCCATCTCTTCATGGATCACTTTCATGATGGGTGAGTGAAAGGCCATGCTCACCTTGAGCTGGGTGGCCCTATACTCCTCACTCTTGATAGCCTTCATGAGCGCTAAGGTCGGCCCCGTATCGCCCCCAAGCACCACCTGGTGGGGTGAATTGAAATTGGTGAAAAAGATGTTCTCATCGCCGCCCACCTTCGCTTCCAGATATTCCATGGGCGCGTCCACGGCGATCATGATGCCCGGGTCGCTTCGGAGCCCGCTGGCCTTATCCATGCATTGGGCCCTTTTATTTACAATCCGAAAACCGTCGTCATAGGAAAACACCCCGGCAATACTCAAGGCCACGAGTTCTCCCAGACTGTGTCCGGCCATGGCCGTCGGATCGGCCCCCATGGAAATCAGGTGCTTCGCTATGGCAAACTCCATAGTGTAGAGGGCCGGTTGCTGCCATCGTGTCTTCTGTAAGTCTTCCTCTTTGGAATTGAAAAGGAGGTCCAACAGGTCGAAATCGGCCACCCCGGCAATCCTGTCCATCCATGTGCGAATCTCCGGAAAGGTCTGGTAAAGTTCTTTGCTCATGCCTGCGTACTGGGCGCCTTGGCCTGCAAATACAAAGGCCAGGGATTTCGACGGTTCATCGGCCGGCGCCGCAAATAGCCCCTGGCGGGCCATGGTCCGGAGGGACTTCTCCGAAAAGGTATCGTCCGGTTCAGAGGGTGCCAAGGCCTCCACCTTAGCCCTGGCTTCGGTCTCATTGGGGGCTACGACCCCTAAACGATAGGGC
>JAFDFH010000107.1 GCA_019309945.1 Deltaproteobacteria bacterium | reverse complement strand
GGCGTAGCACAATACCTCGATGCTCTGGCTATCTATGTCAAAGGGGCACCGGTGGTGTCCGTTCCAATCGCAATCTGTCTGTTTTGCATGATGTATCCCATCATGGTCAAAATCGATTTCGGCGAAGTCATCAAGGCGGGCAAGAGCGGCAAACCGGTATTTTTGACCCTGTTTGTCAACTGGTGTATCAAGCCGTTTAGCATGTATGGGATCGCCATTTTTTTTCTCGGTACGCTGTTTTACAATTTCATCGGTCCGGATGCCGTCGATTTGGTCAAGATGCCGTTTGGTCTCGATCTTCCAGTGGGCTCGACCCATGGAGCCGGAACTGTTGTGATGGCCGATGGAATTAAAATGCTGGAAGTTCCGCTTTGGCGAAGCTATTTAGCTGGTTGTATTCTGCTGGGGATTGCGCCGTGTACTGCCATGGTCTTGGTTTGGGGCTATCTGGCACGAGGTAATGACGGTCTGACTCTGGTGATGGTAGCCATCAACTCCTTGACCATGCTCATTCTTTACGGTGTTCTGGGCGGTTTTTTACTGGGTGTGGGACGTTTACCGGTGCCCTGGCAGGCTTTGCTGCTGTCCATTGGCATTTACGTGGCCCTTCCCTTGGTGGCAGGCTATCTCTCACGTAAATGGATCATTTCTGCAAAAGGCGAAACATGGTTTAAGGAAAAATTTTTGCACGTTCTTACCCCCATTACGATTGTCGCGCTGCTCATCACCCTAGTACTGTTGTTTTCCTTTAAAGGTGAGGTGATTATCAGCAACCCGCTGACTATCGTGTGGATCGCGGTTCCGCTCTTCATTCAGACCATGCTCATCTTTTGGCTTGGCTACGGTCTGGCACGGCTGTTGAAACTTCGATACGTGGATGCAGCACCAGCTGCCATGATTGGTGCTTCCAATCATTTCGAAGTGGCCATTGCCACGTCAACCATGCTATTCGGTATTTCATCCGGCGCTGCGCTTGCCACAGTGGTGGGTGTGATGATTGAAGTTCCTGTGATGCTCATGCTCGTAAAAATTTGTCTGAAGACCTCTCACTGGTTTAGAGGGGCAAAGATGCCAACCACAATAGTCGAACAGACGACAACCGGATAGTTGCGATTGAGTCGATGTCCTAAAAAATGATCAGATCGACGCTTATTCCGCGGGTGTAGATCCCAGTGGAAAAATTGCCCCTTCATCGCTTGAGAAGGCGGTTGACGATGCCCTTTTTGTCTATAACCGGCTCCGGGAGGCCTAAATGTCTGCAAATTGCAGACTCCAGCTTTTCCTGAGAGACGTCGGAGCCCTCTTCAACGATTTCATCTCCCACCATGACAGCCGGAGCTACCGGTAAGTCCATCTCAAAATAGTCATCCGTCATATAATCGGCTTTAGGTTTGGATATGCTTTCGATGCGAATGTCGTATTTGGCACCCAGACCGGGTATCATTTTTTTAAAATGCTTTCATGGCTTACCATTTGGTTCGTTAATAAAGAATCTGACCTTTAGCATGTTTTCCTCCATTCAAAGATTGATTACTTCCGATACGATTATCTTGCCTGGATTATCCGGATTCTTTCCCATGTCCGTTGTCGCTCACCAAAGCTGGTTTCCGGGCTTCCGCCATTCGAATCAAGAATTGATCTGCTGGTGTAAAATCCACCAGGCGGAGGTCGCTCCGTTCATTTCCCTGACGATCTAAAAACACGATGGTCGGGACCCCTTTGATCCCGTGTTCCTTCAACAGCTGTTCATAAACCGGATTCCCCTTACGCGTGAGGTCAACTTTGATCATGATAAAGGCCAGTTTTGCTTGTTTGACAACTTCTTTATTATGTAAGGTGATTTCCTCAAGTTCACGGCAGGGACTGCACCAGTCAGCATAAAAATCTATAATTACAGGTTTTTTTAACTTTTTTGCTTCCGATAAAAGTTCAGCCGAGTATGGTTTCCAAGCTACACCGGGTCCCTGCAGGGCCCATGTTCCTATAAGTAGCGTTGTAATAACCATGGCCACGATTACAGATCCGGTCTTGATCCATTCAAATGCACGAAAGCTTGCCTTTGTTTTATCGATCCAACCCAGATGAAGCCCTGCTGCCATAGCTACGGCTGCTAAAAAAAAGATTCCTACCGTTTTGGGCCAAATAGGTCTAATAAAATAGGCGGCCATACCCACCAGGACCCAGCCCATCAGTTTCCTTACCCAGAGCATCCATTCACCGGAGCGAGGAAGTTTACTGATGTTTCCCGAAAAAATGGCTAAAAAGAAAAGCGGTAAACCAAGACCGAGACTTAATGTAAAAAAGATGATGAACCCAAACCAGGGACTTCCCATGCTGGCTACCCACGTAAGCAAACCTAAAACGAAGGGACCGATACAAGGCGCAGCCACGACACCTAAGGTTAATCCCATGAATAGGGTGCCCAAATAACCGGCATGGGATTTTGATGCCGCCTGAACTAAGCCGCTGGGTAGGCGTAATTCCCAGAATCCAAAAAGGCTGGTGGCAAAAACCACCAAAATCATGGCTACAGCAGCAAGCACCAACGGATTCTGAAGCATTGCCCCCATAAGGCCACCAGTCAGGGCAGCAACTACGCCCAGCACTGAATTTGTGATCGATAGGCCACCGATGTAACATAAACCATGGCTTATCAACTCGCTTTTACCGCTTCGTCCACCGAAATAGGAAACCGTGATAGGGATCAGGGGGTAGACACAAGGGGTTAAATTAAGGGCCATACCTCCTGCGAAAATACCTAAAAGGGTCCAAATCATAGCCCAACCGTAAAGAACTCCCGGTGCCTCCGGCGGCGGCCTCATTCCGGCAAGTCCTGCCGAAGAAGTTTCCACGGGCAGGCCTTTTTCCTTCCAGTGGGGATACCCCAAAGGGTCACGATGTACATTCTGATAACCAAGCTTCACAGCTACCCGAGCTGCAGAGTCGCTTCGGACTCATGCTAAACCAGCTCAGTAGAAAATGATAGATCGGTTCTTGTCAGGTCCTATTAACGTCTCAAGATCCCCTTTTTTTTGCCAACGTGACAACCAGGTAGGTTCTATTGGAAAGTTAACGGCTCCTTTGATATGGCCGGTTCGATACTCCCATTCCTGCCGGGTATCAACAACGAGCAGACTGTCCGGGTTCTTGCTATAATGTTCCCATAATTCGTCGGTACTAATGAGCTTGTAGCCGCCCATTTCGGCCTCGGCGACCACATCCTTCCAAGTAGATTCTTTGGGGGTGACTGACCGATTGGTGATCCATAAGGAACCAACCGTTACAGCAATGGTGATCAGGGCCAGAAACGTCATTTTTGTATTTTTCATAAATAGTTCTCCTGGACTGTGATTACGCTGTCATCATAGTTTATGTTTATTTTGTTCAATCGCCAACCTCCAATGTCAATCCCATTGCCCGCCAATCCTGAATTCCATCTTCAAGGCGGATGGCCTTGAACCCTTGCTTGCGCAACATCTCGACCGCCTCAACCGCAAGAACACAGTACGGCCCCCGGCAATAGGCAACAATCTCCTGATCCCGTGGCAGCTTGGAAAGCAGCTTTTTAAGCTGACCCAGGGGAACGGACAGGGCTCCAGGGATGTGTCCGGCGCGGTATTCCTCCACCGGTCGAACATCCAGCACGGTGACAGCAGCGTCTATAACCCGCTTTAACAAATTGTTTCGATTGACCGGCTCCATATCCTCCCTGACTTCCAAGAAACGGCGTTTGATCATTTCGACCTCTGCCAACCGGTTTTCTGCCAATACGCGCATGGATCTAAAGAACTCACAAACCATTTGATCCGCAAGGCGGTATTTGACGTACAGGCCTTCTTTTTCCGCTTCGACCAGGCGGGCCGCTCTGAGCGTCTGGAGGTGCTGCGAGGTGTTAGCCACGGTTAGGCCGGTTTCCTGGGAAAGGGTTTCAACGGTTTTTTCACCCTGGCAGAGCAGGTCGAGCAGCTCTAACCGCTTCGGGCTCGAAACCGCCTTACCGATTCTTGAAAATTGCTCGTAAATGGCATCTTTGAATCGTCTGTTTGGGCTCTTCATGGAAGCCTCCTCAATAAATCAATTAATCGCTTGAATACTATTAGGCAGATACAGCTACAATGTCAATAGATTTTTTCGATACAATCACCCAACCTACTATTTATCGTTTAGACCCACGAAGTGGATACCCCCCATCCTAAATTTTCAAGTTTCAAAATACTGTATATTAACAGCCGGAGTGTTTATTTTGGCTTGTAAATCCGTCATTACCACATATAGTGTTCACCACGACAAAAATACGACGAATCTGTAAATTATTATCTATAGTCAAAAGTTGCAATTCTTCCGCAGCGAACAAACACGCATATATGGTAAAAAGTTTCGCATTTTCAGTTTGAACAAAATTATATCAAAAAAAACGTAGCTTATACGAATTCCATTAATTTTATTGAATATTCAGGCAGATATGCTATTAGAAAGGTAGGAGTTGTTACACGCTATGAAAGGTGCTGCATTCTTCTTGCCTGTGATAATTCTTTCAAAAGCTGTAATTCTTTCACAGCAATTGAATATCTTATGTTAGGCGATGTAAAAATTTATAATTTATTACAAAAGGAGGTTGGAATGAAGATCTATGTAGGAAATTTGTCGTACGAGGTCACCGAAGAGGACTTACGACTGGCTTTAGAACAATTTGGGCAGGTTGAATCCGCCACCATTATAAAAGATAAGTATAGTGGTAAATCAAAAGGATTTGGATTCGTGGAGATGGCCTCTAAAGCTGAAGGGCAGTCTGCAATCGATGGCCTAAATGGAAAGGAGCTAAAAGGAAGAGCGCTTAACGTGAATGAGGCTCGCCCTCGCACCGAAAGTCGCAGTAGTAGAGGAGGATACAGCGGTGGCAGAGGAGGGCAAGGTGGTGGCAGAGGAGGACAAGGTGGTGGCAGAGGAGGACAAGGTGGTGACAGAGGAGGACGAGGGCGTGGCAGATAAGGACCAAAGGGTGGCCGTAGCTTCTAATCATCGACATTCAACATAAATAGCTATGATCATATAAAATTTCGCCTAACAAGCTGCTCAAGAGACCGACCTGAAAAAGCTCAGCGCTTTTTCAGGCGGCTTAGCTTTCTCTTCGCTGCAGTAAAAATTACCTATCTCAAGCATTTAATTAGCAAGTTTTACAGATATCCATTCCAAACCTCAGGCCTGGCATTCGTTGTCATACATATTGAGAATACCTCACGAAAATCGGGCAGTTAAAAACCTGTAATCTCCTAACAGTATCACCGGACTCACCACCGTCATTTCCAATACAGATATCATGATCTTCGGCTGACAAGTCAAGCGAATTATAGCCATTTTCACACTTAATGAAACCAACATATTCATTTTTATTATATTAAGTGTTAAAGAACCAAGCCCCGTCCTCTATTTACATTATGCCATAACATCAATCAGAATAAACTCCGAATGACTGTCTGTTTTGATGTTCAGATGGTTTTCGTGTTCAATCCTGGCCTGGTCTCCGCTATGTAACATTTCATTATTGGCAACCAGGTTACCGGACGTCACGTATAAAAAGATTTTTCGCTCCTGATCGGTTCTAAAATCGATCTCATGATCGGTATCCAGACTGGAGCGGTAAATCGTTGCGTCCGCATGAATTTTAACGGCATCCGTGATGCCCTGTCCCGATGCAACCGGAAGCAAATGATTCTTAAAGGATGCGAGCTTAAAATCTTTCTGATCATAGCCGGGCTTCAATTCCCTGGAATCCGGGTAAATCCAGATTTGATACAGCCACAACGGTTTGTCCGACCCATTAAATTCCGAATGACTCAGCCCGGTACCGGCGGTCATGCCTTGAACGCTGCCGGCTCTGACCACACTCCTGTTTCCCATACTGTCCTCATGCGTAATTTCCCCGTCTAAAATAATAGTGATAATTTCCATTTCGTCATGGGAGTGAGTGGGAAAACTGCCTCCCGGAGCTATCACATCATCATTAAATACACGCAATTTCCCAAAATTAACATTTGACGGATCATTGTAATTTGAAAATGAAAAAAGCCAGTATGTTTTAAGCCATCCCATATCTTTGGAATAGCGTTGATCTGCACGAATGATATTCATCATTTTATCCTCCCTTACCTTTCTGGATGGACACTATTTAAGGTTCCATTTCCGTACCGGCTTTGCCAAGTATTTTTAGAAGCCGGCCCAATTGTTTGATCTCCTGAGTGCCAAGGGCTGTGAATACCCGTTCGGCAATTTCGGCATGGACAGGAAATATTTTATGGATAAGCCGGTACCCTTCATCCGTAAGCTTTACGATGATAATACGACGGTCAGTGATATCTTTTTCCCTTTTTACGAGATGACGCTTTTCAAGGTTATCGACAACCATCGTAATATTCCCGCTGGTTTTGAGTATTTTTTTCCCAATATCCCGCTGGCTGAGAGGCCCCAGGTTATATAGGGCCTCCAGAACACCGAATTGGCTAACGGTCAAGTTTTGTAGCTTCAAATGTTTATGCATTCTTGAAGTCACGGATTCAGTGGCCCGCATCATCTTGGTGTAGGTATTCAGTATCAGCTGTTGTTCTTTTTTAATTTGTGATTTTATTCGCATAAAAACCTCAATGTTGGTTAAGTTAATATTAAGTTAATTAACATTGAAAGAATGTCAAGCCCTTTATTGTTTATAGAGCATAAAAAATGGATGTGGCTTTTAAGAAAGAAAGTTGGAAGGGCTTGAAGGGCGATCCATAGCTGGTTCAATAAATCACAGTTTATATATTATTTAAGGATGTTATATAGTTATAGGTAACTTCTCAATATGTTCCGGTAGGCCCGCTGCGTCATCCGGTCATTTTTTTCAATACGGCCAAAACTTGCCGTTAAGGGCGCCTAACAGTGCCCCGCGCATGGGATCTAAAATGAGTGTGTCGCTTATAGCACAAACAGGCTACAATCACCAATTTAGGCCGTTCGGGGCACTGTAAGCCGCCCTAAACGGCTTCAAACAGTTGCCCGCTTTGAAAAAAATGACCGGATGACTCCGCTGGTAGGTTTAACCGTTTAACCATAAGTTTTTGAGAAGTTACGTTATAATATGATAGGGCGTGCCGTTAAGCGTGGTGTTTTCGCAACAATTTTTAAATGCGAATTCATATCAATTTTGTCTGTTGTCGGCTGAATCTAATTCTCCGTAAATAATGACTTTCTCGGTTGTCCAAATCCCGAGGATGCTAAAAAGTTCACGGTCAGCGAAATAAATCTTGCTGATTCCATGTTTTTTGGCAATTTCACCGATGGCGTTGGAATTTAATTCAGCATAAATACCATATCCACTGATAGGTTCTTTTATTTTAATTACTTTTCCGATTCCGGCATTCTCTTTTAAGGGAGATGTGTTCAGGTTCTTTTATTTTAATTACTTTTCCGATTCCGGCATTCTCTTTTAAGGGAGATGTGTTCAAATCCCTTGACAGGGGCATTTTGACTTTAGTGTAGATCAAGCCAACTAAAGGGCGGGTTCCACAGCCCATAAGGCCGAGCAGACCAAGAAAAACCAACAAATGTAACGGGTGCCGGCGCTTTTCAGGTTTTAATACCATTCCGGTCTAATCTCCATAAACAACAATCCGCCACCGGGTGTAAAGCCCGAATAAGACAAGGAAAATTTCCTGGTCGGCACTACGTAAAACTGTAATGCCACCGTTTTCGGCCGCCTTGGCATAGCTGGCGTCACCCCAGGCAAACAACCAAAGGACACTGTAAGCTTCGGCCGTTCCG
>JAFDFH010000106.1 GCA_019309945.1 Deltaproteobacteria bacterium | reverse complement strand
CTTATTCTCAGCCATCCGAACAGTGATCATCTAAACGGACTATTATATATCGCTGAACATTTCAACGTAAAGCGCCTATGGTCCAATAATGAAGCTGCCAATACCCGGGGCTATCAAGAGTTTATGAAGATTATTAAAAGAAAAAAGATTCATGTGCCCGGATTAAAAAATATGTCTCGAAGATATGTGCTGGACAATGTAACACTCGATATACTTTATCCGCCCAACGACTTTCAGGATAAAAAAGATAAAGAAAAGTGGCGCGAATATAACAACAACTCACTTGTCATAAAGGTTGCGTTGGGATCTAAATCTTTTCTTTTCCCAGGAGATATTACGGCCAAAGCGGAGCAAGAACTAATTTCAATGCGAGGGGGGGCGTTGAAAAGCACATTTCTGCTTGCCCCCCATCATGGTAGTAAAACATCGAGTACGGTTTCATTTCTCGAGCAAGTAGACCCGGAATTTGTTATTATTTCAGCAGGGTGGAGAAATCGTTTCGGATTCCCCCACCCTTCGGTACTTAAACGCTACACCGCACGGGGTTATCGGATATTACGCACCGACAGCCAGGGTGCCTTTACAATATCAACAGATGGTCGATCCGTTAAGATACGACTGCCCTGTGCAAAGCACAGCCTATTCCTATGGGGTCAGGCTCAAAATTTTATCCTCGAATATCAGCTATATGCCTGTGGTAAAATTTTTAGCAGGCCTTGATCTCGAACAAAAATCCTCGTTTCTGGACGGACACTAAATAGAAACGCTTGACTTAGCATACTCCCTTAACGTATTGTTATTAACATAATGCTAATAGCAATACGTTAAGGGAGGTGTATATGCGCAGTATCAAGAATCCCTTCGTTTATGGGGATACGGTTTCCGGGGAGGCCTTCTGGGACCGTGAAAATGAAACAAAGGAATTGCTGGGGGATATACGTTCCAGGCAGCATGTCATCCTGCTCTCCAGGCGGCGTTTTGGCAAGACGTCCTTAGTTTGGAAGGTACTCGAAGAAGCATCTAAAGAGGGCTTCATTCCGGTCTATGTGGACCTGTATCCGATTTCCACTGTAGCAGATTTCATTGAGGCCTATGCAAGGGCCATTGCAGGGGCGCTCAGCAAATATGAAAAGGCCGTTAAACTGATGCGCGGGCTCTTCTCCCGGCTTTATCTGAGCATGGGCATTGATCAGGTTGGGAATCCACAGTGGAATGTGGGCTTTGACAAGAACATGGAAGTAGAATCATTTGACGAGGTGGTCTCGAGCCTGGACAGCTATCTCCAAAAGAAAAAGAAATACGGCGTGGTTGTTTTTGACGAATTCCAGCAAATCGTCGAGATAGATGGTGAAAAGATGGAACGTCGCATGCGAAGCGCCATACAGACCCATCGCCGGATCACCTATTTCTTTGTAGGAAGCAAGAGACACTTGATGAATGACCTCTTTACCGATCCTAATCGTCCTTTTTACCGGAGCGGAAAGACCTTCCCATTGGGGAAAATCGCTTCTCATGATCTAAAAGAAACGATCAAGAAGCGGTTTCACGAGGCCAAGGTGGATATCGACAGGCAAGCCCTTGAAAAGATTGCGGAGGTCACGGAAGGCCATCCCTATTATGCCCAGTACCTGTGCCATATCCTCTACAACATGATAGAAAAATCTAGGATCATGGCGGAAGACGTGCCGCAAGCTCTTGATCTTTTACTCCGGCGCGAATCAACGGCTTACATGAACACATGGGACCTTCTTACGCAACGCCAGAGACAGGCCCTGATTATCCTTTCCGAAACCGCGCCCGATGAAAATCCCTATCGAACGGAGATGCTCAGGAGGTTCAACATTTCGCAGCCCGCAGTGGTGATCAGGGCGCTAAAAAGCCTGATAAATAAAAACCTCATAGACAGGGAAGATGGCCGTTACGAGATCACTGACCTTTTTTTCAAGCGGTGGATCAGGACGTATATCACACAATCGCGCCCGATTGGTCCTTGAAACATAAGATAAGTGAACGCTTACAGAAGTACGCCCATCATCTAAAAGAACTATAAAGTACGAACATCAACACATTTAAAATATGTCTTGACAGATATAAAACTAATAAGTACTATTCAAGACGTGAAACCAACTCTTGATTTCATCGGAAAAAACATACGATTCCTGCGGCGACAAAGCAGTTGGACCCTTGCGGAATTAGCCACAAGGGTCGGGATGAGCGAAGGACCTTTGGGAAGGATAGAGCGGGGGATCAACGCACCCTCAGCATCCGCGATATATCGCCTCTCAAAAGTGTTAGGCGTTTCCGTAAACGCGCTTTTTGCAGATGCTGAGCAGGACCTTCACACTATACGATTTGAAGGAAAGCAGGATACTTTCCTTGTGACCATCGGAAAGGAAGATGCGATCCTTCCGGGCCGGGTTCAAAGTGCCGCAGGCGATATCATCGCAGCATTTCAGGCCCTGGAAGATATCTGCAATGCCCGGAAACGTGCCAAAATACCCCTCCTTATACCTTTTGATCCGACCGAACAGGGCATGGAGGCCCTCTCGGAAACCGCGCGGCGTATCATGGAAATCCAGCATGGTATTGTGTTTGACTATTTTGAGCTATTTGAAAACCAGGGGTTCAGGGTAGTTGTCCTTCCCATGTCCAAAGACATAGACAGCTTTTCCTATTATGATCCTCCATGTCAAAACGCCTTCTTCTTCTTAAACGCCCGCAAGAATCCCGAACGACAGCTTTTCAGCCTTGCATATGAGTTGGGCAGGGTCTTTATCCTTACCTATACAATGCAGCAAGGCACAGAGTTGTTCGCATCCCAGGACGAGAAAGTGCCTGATGCCCATAAGCCGTTTACGGCGCGGCATGGGGCAAATCGCTTTGCCGCCACTTTTCTCATGCCCAAAAAATCCGTGTGCGACACGGTGAACCAGTTGGGCATTCAAAAGAAACACTGGTCCTATGAATTGCTGCTCCGCATAAAACATCGCTTCGGAATTTCCGCCGAGACGTTTCTATACCGGTTGGAAGAACTGGATTTGATTGATCCTGCCTTAGATGAACCCCTGAAAGAGAAGATCTATGATTATTACGATAAAACGAAATTCGGCGAACCCGACTTCTCCAGGCGACTGTTGACCCCCAACGGCAGATTGTGGGACCTGGTGCTCACGGGGAAAGAAGTGGAAGAGGGGCGTGATGAAGTCCTGCGGATTGAACAAACTCTGAAAAAGTGGAAGGTAGTCAAAAAATAGTGGATGAATTCCAATTTCTTCTTGAATTACGCAAATTAGCGTTGTATATTATAGCGTAATGCAAATCTGCGTAATGAGGAAAACCAATGAATCCGTTTCATTATGGTCAAATTGTAAAAGAGGAAGACTTCTGTCAGCGGCCGGAATTGGATAAGAAATTGGCCGCCGAAATAAAAAGAGGGCAAAATGTCTATATCCAAGGTGAAAGGCGAACCGGTAAAACGTCGTTGATTTGTGAAACCATTCGCAAATTAAGAAAAACCAGAATGATATATGCGGATTTATTGGAGGTTAAATCATCAGACGACTTTGTGAAAAGGATCGTTACGGCCATTATTGCGATGGAAAACAGCGCGGGATTTGCGGATAAAATATTCCGAAAATTTTCTCACCTAAGGCCGGTTGCATCTGTTGATCCGATAACCGGCTTGCCCACTTTCACGTTGGACTCTTCAGTTGAACTGAAACCTGATTCGATCCATGGTGTAGCAGACTTGATATTGTCTTACCATTCCAAAACCAAGCCGATAGTCGTCGTTCTGGATGAATTCCAGGATATTTTAAATTTGGGTGATGCACGCGAAACCTTAGCACTGCTGAGAAGTAAGATCCAGTTTCAATCGGATATCCCCTATATCTTTGCAGGAAGCATCCGCAATAAGTTGGACGGAATTTTTAATGATCCGGAGCGCGCTTTTTTTAAATCAGCCATACCGATCCAGGTCGGGCCGATAGAAAAAGACAGATTTCAGAAGTTCATCATCAATAAATTCAGGACCGGTAAAAGGCGGATTACCACCGATTCGTTGAAAACAGTATTTGCCGTTTGCTTCAATATCCCCGGAGACATCCAGCAAATGTGCGGTGCTTTATGGGATACAACAGCGTATGGGGCCGATATTGCAAACCGGCAGATTCCTATCGCGCTGGAGCAGATATTCGCTCATGAGCTGAAGGGTTACGAAACGATACTTAAAATTGTTAGCAAACAGCAATTAAAACTGCTGATAGGTTTAGCAAGGCTGGGTGGCCGGGCGCCCATGTCGTCCGTTTTTTTGAAAGGCTCGGGAATTCCCCAGGCCTCTTCAGTTCAAAGGGCCCTAAACAGGCTTATGGGTCTCAAAATTATATTCTATTATGAAGATGAATACCGGTTTGTGAATCCCTTTTTAAGAGCCTGGCTTCTGTATAAGAAGTTATAGCAACACTTTCTCTGGTGCCAGAAAGATTTCAGACGCGTAAAGGTCTTAGGGCATGGTTTTGATAGGAAATTGATCAATGAGGAAATCCACTCCATTTTTTTTGAAAATTTTTCCTGCTTGTGACCGTATCTGTCAAGCCCGTGTGGAACGCTAAAAAACCTGGTTTAAAAGTCAAGTTGTCTTTGGCAATCCAGTAGGGTTGAGTCATTCTCGTTTCAACAACACTAGCTGTAATTGTGCAAGTTGATTTGGATTGAAAACAATGAATAATTTGCCGGATGATTCACATAATAAATCGGAAATTATCCTCTACCAGACCGAAGACGGGCAGGTGAAGCTTGAAGTTCGTCTTCAAAACGAAACGGTCTGGCTCACCCAGCAGATGCTTGCGGAGCTGTTCCAGACGACAGTCCCCAATATCAGCATGCACATTCGGAATATCTATGTGGAAGGAGAATTAACTCCGGAGGCAACTATTAAGAAATTCTTAACAGTTCGTCAGGAGGGAAACAGGGCTGTCCGGCGTGAACTGGATTATTACAATCTGGACATGATTATTTCGGTGGGCTACCGGGTTAAGAGTCTGATAGCCACCCGTTTTCGAATATGGGCCACCCATCAGCTGAAGGAATACATCATCAAGGGCTTTGTCATGGATGACGAACGCCTGAAGAATCCACCGGTTAAAGATTCTGCTGTTCCGGACTATTTCGATGAGATGCTGGCCCGCATCCGCGATATCCGCGCCAGCGAGCGACGGATGTATTTGCGGGTTAAAGAAATATTCGCCATGGCGGGTGATTATGATCCCTCTTGGAACGAGACCACCAAGTTCTTTAGCATTATTCAGAACAAGCTTCATTTTTCCGCTACGGGCATGACCGCCGCCGAACTTCAGAGCTCCTGACCTCGCGTAATTTCAATTGCAACTTATTGCGCCGTGAAGACCAACGTCATACGGGTACCGGGGTAGACATATGACGCTTGATTCATAACATCACATAGTTGTTTAAGGGCACGATTTGCTCGAGGAGTAGACATTGTATGAAACTTGACGTTCATAATTCTCCGCTCCTTGTCCGGTATTATATCTGCCGGTTGCTGAAAAACGCTTTTTAAAAAGGCACGGCCTTCATCATTATTGCGGGCAAAGAACGGCGCTATCAGATTAAGCAAGCAGGTCTCGGCACGATAGCAAATCATTTTAATCCCATCTGTAAACATTTTACGCTCAGTCTCAAGACGAACAATTTCGTGCTCAGCCAGTAAATGTTTTACAGCTATTCTATCAGGTATTTGTTTCAGGTCGATTTTTAATTGTTCGATTTCTTTTTCAAGTTTGAGTATCTTCTTCTTATAACCAGAATTTGCAATATTAAAGCCCCGCATGGTAGGACGACGCGTTTCATTATTTTGAAAAGCTTTATCCCCATACTCTTTTTTTAACTTCTCAAGTTCCTGGTTGAACTTTTTTATCAGTTTCCTTTTTTCTTTTTTTTCGGGATTCGGCGCCAAACGCTCTACATCAGCAAACTCAACATCATTTGTTACAAGATGATCGAGCGCATATTCCTCACGCATATAACGAAAAAAGTTTTCCTGGTTCCATCGAAAAAACATTCGTCGTGCAATTTGTTCACAATTAACATCCTGCCGGGTTGTTATTATCGATGTCTGATGTCCGTTGTCACATAGCCGTCTGACCTCTCGCAGCCAAAAATTCTTATTTATTTTAATGCTGCGTTCGCCGAGTAAATACGTTACAGCTTTACTTCTGACATGGCTTTCAACTTCAATAAAACACTCTTCCGGCCATGGATCATATTTGCCTTTACGGTAAGTGATGACATCAATATCGGCTTTAAACCATTTCTCAAAAGATTTGGGACTCCACCCTTCACGATCGAAAACCAGTGTTACTCGGTTGCCTGCTCCGGCAAGTTCTTTCAATTCCGGAATAACTTCTTTTGCGAGCATCGACAATAGGCTATCATTGGCTTCCGCTGTTATAAAAAATAATGGTTCGCACTTTGCGTCATTTATCCAAAAATCGGTCGTTGCAGGCATGCAAAGATGTCTTCTGGCAACATGGGTCTTAGGCAGCTTATGCTTGCGACCATTATAGGGACGTACATGACCATCGATATATGCGAATCCAATTACATCTTTATCTTGATCAGCCCATCGCTTAGATAAAAATGATATAAACTCACCGGCTTTATTGCGTAATCCTATCTCCTTTAGCTTTCTTCGCAGCGTCTTTACCTCAGGTGCGCGATCAAGGCCCAAAACAATGCCCAGTTCGCCGGGATTGCACCTTTTCAACTGCTCCGGCGTTTTGATCCTCAAAAGAGCCATAAACGATAGGGTCAACAAAACCGACTGTAAGCCATAAAAGCCTTTATGAAGAACGCCGTATGCTTTTCTTCCGGCTTCCAAAAGGCCAACTCTTGCTAATGCCGGCAGTGCCAGCAGCACACCGGCATGTCGAACTCCTTCGTTATCGCTAAAATGAGGCCTTGCTTCAATTATTTTGCCGGTGCTTGCCAGAACACGTTCGGCTTCGCGTTTGGCAGCAATCCCGATGGCACAGTTATTATCTTCGGTTGAGCGCTCTGAAGCACTTTTAACTTTCGGCTGGGCCTCCGGTTTCTCATCCGGTTGCTTTTTCTTTACGATCGTGCCTTTCTTTATTGCATAGCGGATACAGCCTTCCGTGATACCGGCTTGCTTTGCCGCGGCTTTTAAAGAATAGCCTTTGTTAAGAAGTGTTTGTACCTGGCGCTTAGCCCTTCCGTTAAGTTTGTATGCTTTTCGATTGCTTTTTTTATCGATGAAAAGGGCCGCAGGCCCGTCTTGTTGATATCTGTTAAGATTTCGATAAACAGTGGTTCTGTTAATATTTAATGCTTTGGCAAATTCGGCTGGAGTTGTTGCTGTCTGGGTGACGATAATCCCTTGCGCCAGCCGAAGTCCATACAGATCATTTTCTTGACAGGCGTAGATTGGACCTGATGCTGTAAAAAATTCAATTTTTTCATCATGACGATAAATCGCCACATGGTTGTTTATTGGTTTAGCGCCCTCTGGAAGAAATGGAATATAGCTTTGAAGCACAGCAAATACCTCCTTGTTTGTTGTATTCCAATTTACGCTATATTTTCATCCCTGTCAAGTAAATTCAATTAGTTATTCGCCAGAGGTCAGGAGTTCTGAAATTAGGCTTGAAACCGGGACAGGTTGTCGGAAAATCTATTTTTGAACTGTATAAAGATTATCCCCAAATGTTGGCCGAGATGAGACAAACTTTTAATGGTGAAACAGTAACCAGTGAGGTAAATGTTGACGGTAATTATTTTAGAAATTGGTACACCCCTCATAAAAATCATGAAGGTGAAATAATTGGATTATTGGGTTTATCGGTAAACATCACCGAGCAGAAGCAGGCCGAGCAGAGGCTTCAGGATTATCAGCAGCGCCTGAAGGCGCTTGCGTCTAAGCAGACCATCACAGAGGAAAAAGAGCGGCGTCGCATCGCCGCCGACCTGCACGATCATGTCGGTCAGTCCCTGGCCCTGGCACGCATTCAAATCGCGTCTGTTCGCAAGCTGGCATCTGATCCCAAACAGACTGCCACTATCGA
>JAFDFH010000481.1 GCA_019309945.1 Deltaproteobacteria bacterium | reverse complement strand
AAGAGTTTGAAGGCGTTGTTCAAGTAAGCCGCTTCGCGGCAGGGTGAGCGGATTCCTTTTCCCTGCTTTCCAAACCTGACTTAAAAGTTTGATACCCTTTCTGTTTTTCCTTCATAACTGCCATAATACCACTCCATACACAACTTTTAAACCCAAAAGAAAAGGAGAGGTATTATGGCAGTATTACAAACACCTTGGTATGACAAAGCTGTTGAAGCCCTTAAGCTCAATGGGAAAAGTGAGCGCACTCAAGAAGCCTACGCGCGGCATGTGCGAAAACTTATTGAATTTCAGCATAAAGATCCGGACCGGATTACTGAGGAGGAACTCAGAAAATACTTTATCCATCGCCAGGACGTCAACAAGTGGCAGCCCAACACCATGCGGATCTGCTACAGTGCGATCAAATTCTTTTACCTTCATGTTCTCGAACGTGACTGGCATGTTTTCAAAGTTCTCAAGGCCCCATCCGAAAAAAGGCTGCCGGCAGTATTAACCAGGGAAGAGATCAATCGCATCTTTACAAAAATTACCTGTTTTCACAATTACGTTTTCCATTCAACCATCTATTCCTGTGGTCTGAGACTGCAGGAGGGTCTCTTTCTGCAGATATCAGACATTGACGGTAAACGTAAACTTATTCATGTTCATCGGGGCAAGGGGGCCAAAGACCGTTATGTGCCACTACCTGATGACACTCTCATTCTTTTACGCCGTTACTGGGCTACACACCGTAACCAGGATCTGATCTTTCCGGCACTGGGTCGAGGTCACAACCTTGGTCAGGTTTCAAAGACACCGATGGCCATCGAAAGTGTTCAAGGAGCATTCCGGCGGGCAAAAATTGAAGCCGGAATCAGAAAACGACGTGTCTCTGTTCATACCCTGCGTCATTCATATGCTACGCATCTCCTTGAAGCAGGCGTTAATATCAGAGCCATTCAGCGTTATTTGGGACATAGTCAACTCGAAACCACTATGGTCTATCTGCACCTGACAAATAAAGGTCAGGAAAACTCCTTCGGCATTATCAACAATGTAATGAAAGGACTCGATCATGGGAATCATCGCTGATATCTTTCGTGAGTATGGCCCCGAGTACCTGGGAACTTACCGGGAATCAATTCCTTTGAATCACCGGAAAGTAATTGGGGCCATTATTAAATGCCGTACCGAAGGTTGCGGTGTCAATGTCTATGGCTGCGAGGAGTGTGGCAAACCTGCCTTCGTATTTTGTTCCTGTGGCAACCGTCACTGTCCTACCTGTCAGAATCACAAGACCCGGCAGTGGCTGGAAAAACAACTCAACCGGGAGCTTCCCGGCCATCATTTTATGGTCACCTTCACAGTTCCGGAACAACTGCGCCGTTTTATGCGCAGTCATCAAAGAATCGTTTACACTGCTCTTTTTGCAGCCTCTTCAGCGGCGCTGAAAAAACTGTCCGCTGATGAGAAATTTGTCGGAGGGGACTGCCCCGGGTTTTTCGGTGTTCTGCATACCTGGGGACGGCAACTGGAATATCATCCCCACATTCATTATATCGTTCCCGGTGGTGCTTTTGATAAAACCAGTGGTTACTGGCACTCTTCGCGAGTTGATCTTTATGTCCCGGTACCAGCCTTGTCAAAAATCTTTCGCGCCAAATTCCGGGATGAGATGAAGAAAGCCGGGCTTTTCGATCAGATAAACCCGGTTGTCTGGAACATTGATTGGAATGTTAATTCCCAGGCCGTTGGCAGCAGTGAAGGAAGTCTGAAATACCTGGCTCCTTATGTTTTTAAGGTGGCTATTACTGACAGCCGGATTGTAAAGTTAGAAAACCGCCAGGTCACCTTCCGCTACAAGAAACAGAGAAGCTCACGGTGGCGAACCATGACTCTTGATGTCATGGAATTTATCCGACGTTATCTCCAGCATGTTTTACCGACCGGATTCATGAAGATCCGCTATTACGGCTTTATGGGATCAGGATCTTCGGCAACCCTGGATGATATCAAAGCCGCGATTGAGCTTTCTCTCGACGTTTTTGTAGAATACCGTCAAGTTACAAAAAAGCAGGATAAAATATCGCCTTACTGTCCTCATTGCGGAGGGAAACTTAAGTACCGGTACAGCATCATGTCTTATGAACTCCGGCAACCCGGATAATGACTGGAAGGCTTGAATTATAGTAAATTAATAAAGAGAGGTATTATCTTCTTGAAAACCGTTTTTTAGACGGAATGGATTTCTGTTGCCAAATTCCGCCGACATGTTGCTTCGATACCGAAAGCAGGCAGTTTCAGGGCAATTTCAAGGGTGAAAAAGAGACCTGTTTTATCAAAAAACGATAAGTTTCGATAGACCCTGCCAGAACTTACAACTCTAAAATCTCTTTCCTCTCTACTTCAACCAATCATTACCCTATATAATAAGATCGGGCTTATTGAACAATGTATTGAGTTCGACCCTCGACCATCCCCAAAGGTATCAGATTTTTCTCGATGGGGTCGACTCAATCCTTATGGGTTGAACAATGTATTGAGTTCGACCCTCGACCATCCCCAAAGGTATCAGATTTTTCTCGATGG
>JAFDFH010000480.1 GCA_019309945.1 Deltaproteobacteria bacterium | reverse complement strand
AAAGTTCAAATTTAAGGCGTGCAAATTTTGTAATCATGAGGCGTACTTATCGTACGTTGAATGATTGCGAAATGCAGCACAACGCAGAAGTTGGACTTTTTACGAAATCGTCAACGTTAATAAACGGATTAAAAAAGCACCTTTGGGTTCATTGCTTCGGCCTGAGAAACAACGGTAACTTCATATGAGCCAAGAATGTCCACCAGTTGTTCAAACAAAAGCGCATAAGGATGATCCGCCTGCCGAAGCCGCTCGGCCAGTGTTCCCACAACCTCTCCATAAAGCGGAATGATTTCCGAAATTGCGGCATCCGGCCGTTCAGATATAAACTCGAGCACCAGGGGCAGATAATCAGGCAGTTCGCTGCCGATACGTTGGAAGCCGGCTTTCAAATAGATTTCTTCCAGATGCACCAAAGCCGGTCCTCTTTTTTCGGTGTCGCCCCAGCGATGATAGGTCAGATTCAGACAGCTGGAAGGATTGAGATCAAATGTTTCAGTGTATTGCTCCTGCAGTTGAATCAGCGATGTCGTTTCGAAATATGTTATAATCTGGTCGTATGTATCCCGGTCGGCAACATTTTCGATCTCATTGAGCACCTCTCTCAATGACGGCAGCCATTCCAGCAAAGATTCATCAGGATAATGGAGTAAACAGGAGATCAGTTTAATCTGAAGGTTCATTTTCCCACCACCGTTAGTTAGTGCCCATCCAGAAACGGTCTTTTTGCCCCATCTCTGCGTTATGCTCAAAATTTTATCCTCGGAATATCAACTATATGCCTGCACTAAAATTTTTCGCAGGCCTTGATCTCGAACAAAAATCCTTGTTTCTGGACGGACACTAGTTATGTTTTGAACTTTGAACAGGGTTTACTCGAAGCCGCAACACCCCTGATCGGCATAAAGGTGTTCTCCGTCGGTTCGGTTGAGGGTTGGAACAACGAAGCGTTCATCGTACCGGGCCAGGGCCAGCAAACGATAAATGTCCTGCGCCGCCTCAACCGTTAACCCGACGCTATCCAGCACTTCGGGGTCAGCGGATTTATCGACACGAACGGAACGCATATACTGACGGACAGCTGCCAGGCGTTTTAACGCCAAGCGTACCGGTTCTTCGTCTCCGGCGCTTAGTAAATTCGCCAGGTAGGTGATCGGTATTCGCAGCGAATCAATCAGTGTATCCAGACCTGTCGATTCCGAATGTTCGGCAACGGGGCTCAGCGGCGGGATATACCAGACCATTGGCAGGGTTCTGTATTCCGGATGCAGGGGGAGCGCCAGCCGCCAGCTTTTTGCCAGCCGGTAGATCGGGGAGCGTTTCGCAGCATCAATAAAATTCTCTGATATTCCCTGCTCTTTCGCAGTTTTAATAACCTCGGGGTTTTCGGGGTCGAGCAGTATTTCCAGATGAGCCGGATAAACTTCTTGCGCTTTTTTCGCTGATGCTGCCCACTGAATTTTATCGACATCATATAACACCACGCCGACGTACCGAATCCTTCCAACACAGGTCTGGGCGCAGAGGGGGGGCATTCCGGCTTCGATGCGCGGGTAACAAAAAATACGCTTTTCAGATCGACCGGTATCCCAGTTGTAGTAGACCTTCTTGTAAGGACATCCTGAAACACAGTAGCGCCATCCGCGGCATCTTTCCTGATCCACGAGGACAACGCCGTCTTCTTCCCGTTTATAAAGCGCTCCGGATGGACAGGAAGCCACGCAGGCAGGGTTCAGGCAATGTTCACATAAACGGGGAAGGTAAAACATGAAGACCTTTTTGAACGCCAGGTATATCGAATGGTCCAAATTATTAAAATTGACATCTTCAGCGCCGGTTTCACAGACGCCGGCCAAGTCATCCTCCCAGTTGGGTCCCCACTGGATTCGGAGGGTTTTCCCTGTGATCAGTGACTTCGGCCGGGCGGAAGGTTGATACTTTTTCTTCGGACTGGATATCAGTTTGTCGTAATCATACGTCCAGGGTTCATAATATTCGTCAATCGTCGGCAAATCAGGATTATGAAAGATATTGAGCAATTTATGTGCGCGTCCGCCGGCTTTGAGCGTCAATTGATCGTTCTTCAATTCCCATCCGCCCTTGTGAACCTCTTGGTTCTCCCATTTCCGAGGATAACCGATTCACGTTATTAAACCACATGTATTCGGCTCCCTTACGGTTGGTCCACACATTTTTACACGGAATACTGCACGTATGACAGCCGATGCATTTATCCAGATTTAAAACCATTGCATATTGGGCTTTAATCTTCATACCATTCCACCTCCTCCGCCTTGCGCACAACGATCACTTCGTCCCGCTGGGATCCGATCGGACCGTAGTAGTTGAAGCCGTAACTGAGTTGTGCATAAGCGCCGATCATGTGGGTAGGTTTGACCATAATACGGGTGACGCTGTTATGGGTCCCCCCCCGTTGTCCCGACAACCGGGACCCCGGTGTATTGATCAGTCGTTCCTGGGCGTGGTACATGAATGCTTTTCCGGGTGGAATCCGGTGACTGACCACCGCTTTGGCCATAACCACACCGTTTACATTAAAACATTCCAACCACTCATTATCCTTCACATCCAGTTTCGCAGCATCCTCATTGTTGATCCAGATCGCCGCACCGCCGCGAAATAGTGTCAGCATTGTCAGTGTATCCGAATAGGTACTGTGAATGGACCATTTGGAGTGGGGTGTCAGATAATTGAGGACCAGTTCCTTCCGGTCTTCGCGCTCTACTCGGGTGGAACCGAGGGCTTGCATATCTAAAGGCGGTCGAAAAAGGGGCAGGCTTTCCCCGAAATCCCGCATCCATTGATGGTCCAAGTAGAATTGGGCCCTACCGGTTAAGGTCCTAAAAGGAACCTTTTCTTCGATGTTGATCACAAATGGCGAATACCGTCGGTTTTCAGATTCTATTCCGCTCCAGATGGGTGACGTGATGATCTTGCGCGGCTGAGCGCTGATATCGCTAAAAGAGAATTTTTCACCTTCTCTTTCGCGACTCAGATGGGTCAGGGCCAGACCGGTTTTTGCTTCAAGATCTTTCCAAGATTTGACGGCAGTCGCGCCATTTGTCTCCGGTGCAAGGGTTAAAATTGTCTCAGCCACCTGCTTGCCGGATTCAAGCGACGGCATTCCGTGGCTGATGCCTTTTTCTGAAACCGTACCAAGCTTTTCTTTTAGCAGCGTATATTCATCATCACCCTTCCAATTCACCCCTTTAGATCCGATGCCGACCTCAGCCACCAGCGGTCCCAGGGCTGTCATCATTTTGTATGTGTTGGGATAATCACGGTTGACCACCATCAGATTGGGAAAGGTTTTACCGGGTATTGGATCGATTTCTCCTTTTTTCCAATCCAATACTTCGGATTGGGCGATTTCACCGGGCGAGTCATGCATCAACGGTGTGGCCACCAGATCTTTCATTTCACCCAGGTGGACGGCGGCCAGTTCTGAAAATCTTTTGGCAATGGCCTTGAACTGTTCCCAATTGGTGCGTGACTCCCAGGGGGGATCGATAGCCGGGTTGAAAGGATGAATGAAGGGATGCATATCAGTGGTGCTCAAATCATGCATTTCATACCACCCGGCAGCGGGCAAGGCCACATCGGCATACATTGCGCTGGTTGACATTCGCAGTTCCAGGGTGACCAGAAGATCAAGTTTGCCCTCCGGGGCCGGGTCGCGCCACTCGATTTCTTCAGGACGATTATCTCCATCGGTATTAAAAACCGCATTTTCCACACCAAGCAAATGTTTAAGAAAATACTCGTGCCCCTTGCCGCTTGCGCCGAGTAGATTGGCTCGCCACAGAAATAGCATCCGAGGGAAATTTTCCGGATTATCGGGATCCTCCAGTGCAAATTTTATTTCACCTTTTTTGATTTTATCAACCGTGTGAGCGATGATTTCTTCATTAGTGGCCGCGCCCTGCTCGACAGCCTCCCGGCAAATGCCTATGGGATTCCGATCGAACTGTGGGTAGGAGGGAAGCCAGCCCAGCCTGGCGGCCACGGCATTGTAATCGGCCATGTGTTCATACCCTTTGAATTCCGCTAAGGGAGAATAAAGATGTTGTGGATTGAAATTGTCGTATCGCCATTGATCGGTTGCAAAGTAGTAAAATGAAGTTCCGTTTTGCAGTCGTGGTGGACGGCGCCAATCCAGACCAAATGCGACCTGTGACCAGGCAGCCTGCGGACGGACTTTCTCCTGTCCCACATAATGCGCCCATCCGCCGCCGTTGACTCCCTGGCATCCGCAAAGCGTGGTCAGGCTGATAATGGTTCGGTAAATCATGTCACTGTGGTACCAGTGATTGGTTCCAGCGCCGAGAAAGATCATTGACTTGCCGCGTGTTTTCTCCGCGTTCTCTGCAAATTCTCTTGCCACACGAATGACATCCTCCCGGGGCACACCGGTTATGGCTTCCTGCCAGGCCGGCGTATAAGCGCGTGGATCGCTATAGTTCTCAGGATAATCGTCGGTCTGCTCAGGACTTTCAGGGTGTCGCACGCCCAAATGCGCAGCCATAAGATCGAATACGGTGGCCACCAACTGCTCTCCGGTTGTGGTTTTGACTTTTTTCGCCGGTAAGATTCCGGATTTTAACTGCGATCCTTTGAAATCAAACAACGGGAAATTGACCTTAACCCACGCATCATTATCCTTTGCAAAGCTGAGCGCCGGATCGATTGCTGTA
>JAFDFH010000479.1 GCA_019309945.1 Deltaproteobacteria bacterium | reverse complement strand
CATGCTGCCGGAGAATCTTAATGTCTTTATCTGCGTGGCAATCTTCCCATACAAATAAAGATCTTCAAGACTCTGGTCCAGCTCCTGGGCCATTTCGACCACTTCTTCCTTGGCATCTAAACTTTCTTCAACTAATGTTGTTAGATTGCTGAGAAAACTTTCCATTTCATCAGCGTGATACGCCGCGACAGCATCTTTAGTCTCATTCAGGTAAGACGTGTAAGGGTTGGGGCCAAAGGAAACCATCGCGCCAAAGACGCCTTGAGCGTTTAAGAGAGGAATACCGCACAAAAAATTGCGAGCACCATGGACACTGTATTGGAACATGTTTTGGTCTATGATCAGATTTGAAAGATTCCGGCATGCTTTCATTTGCAGTTCTTTTGGTGTCACACCCGCAGTGGAAAACACCATCCCTTTGTCATTGTCCCAGATCTGATAATGTATTCGACTAATCGGAGCAAGACTGGAAAGAAAAGCTTTAAGTGTTGTTACGTCCATCATCCTTGATCCCTGAGGTATTTTTCGATGGTTTCGACTATTTTTGCGGGACTGAAGGGTTTTTCCATAAACAGCGTATCTTGCATCTCAGCTATCCAATCCCGATCCTCGGGATTTATTCGGGCCGTTATGATAATTGTAAGAAAAGAACGTTCCTGCTTTATTTGATTCGTTTTGACACACAACGCTTTGCCATCCAGTTTGGGCATCATAATATCGGAGATGACCACATCGGGCTGTTGGGACTCAATCACTTGAAGCCCCTCTTCACCATCCTTGGCCATCATGACCTGATATCCTCGCTTTTTCAATTTGAGTTCAAGCACGCGTCGGATATAAGCCTCGTCGTCAATGACCAGAATTTTGTTATTGTTTTTCAAGGTAGTATTCTTCCTTCGGTATTTTGATTCTAAAATGGGTTCCAGTGCCGAGTTCGCTCTTAACCTTAATCTCACCTTGATGAAGGCTGATAATTTTCGAGGTTAGGGCCAACCCCAAACCGGTACCCTGCTGCTCAGCAATTTGTGGATTGCTGGACCGGTAGAATTTATTAAATATGTTAGCCAGATCTTCCTCTGATATGCCATAACCGGTATCCCTGATGTCAAAGATGACCTGGCTGTCTTCTTCGATCAAGGAAAAATGGATTTCGCCATTCGCAGGCGTGTATTTTACAGCATTGCTCAATATGTTAATGACGGCGCCTTTAAGCAAATCCTTATCGCCGACCAAAGCGGGAAAATTGTCCGGCAGATGTCTTTGGATAGTAATATTTTTCTGCCGGGCAGGGCCTTCGACAGCGGCGATACAATCCCCCAAAAGCCAGTCGGACTTTACAAGACCCTTGTTTAAGGTCATGCGGCCCATCTCGATTTTAGATAAATTGAGAAGATCCTTGACAAGGCTAGATAGGCGCGCAGTCTCCCCGTTGATAGTATTATAAAACTCTTTTTGGGTTTCACTGTCTTCGATTTCACCGTCCATCAACATTTCGCTGTAAGACTTAATTGTCGTTAAGGGGGTTAACAGCTCATGGGACAGGTGGGCGGTGAACTCCTGAGTCGTCTTTTCAGCCGCTTTTTCTCTGGTGACGTTAGTGAAGATGATCATTTTCCCGAGCACCGCTTTATCGCCATCCACTAGATAGGAACAAAAAATCCTGAATGTTTCGCCGGGTACCAGCTCGGGAAAGTCAGTATCGAAATGGCTGTTGATTCGTATTTGTTCAAATGTTTCCTGCCGTGAAATAAAAGACGTTATTTCATCGTGTTTTAAAACTTCCTCCAGGGAGCTATCGATTACATCCGGCCGTGCTTTAGCGAGCAGATTGAGCATGTAATCGTTGATATGGACCACATTGTCCTGAGTATCGGTGATGATAATGCCGCAGTTTATGGAATTGAGGATATTGACAACTTGGTTTTTTTCAAACCTGAGAACGCCGTTTCGGGAGGCCAATTCCATGTTGTTGGTTTCGATTTTCTCCAGCCGTTGCTTTAATTGAACCATCGAGTTTTCAAATTTTTCCATCATTGGCAAAATTCCAAAGCTTTTTGAGGAATTGTTTAAAACGGCCGTTGAACCATTACATGTATTTAAAATGTTTCCCGAAAACTGTTCCATCGGTTTAAGGGCTTGTACGAAAGCATAATAAACGATTGTGATAGCGGAAATGATGAAGAAGGCAAGCATTGCCAGAAGGCTGATTCTTTCCATGGAAATTATGGATATTAAAGGCGGTTTGAGTCCGACTCTCACCGTACCGGTTTTTTTGCCGTTTTCAAAGATAGGTTTGGCAAATTCATAGATCTTATGGTTCGATCCGATGGTTTTAAACGGCTGATGGGTCAACCCCATGGCAGCCAGGGACTTCGTTTGAATGTGATTTGGGATTTCAGATCCTAAATTGCCGGGGGTTAAAGCAACGATCGGTTTTCCGTTCTTATCATTTATGAAACAATACACCAGGCCTTGATCGTAAGTATACTCCATCAGGGTTCTTATAAAGAAATTCCGTTTGGCACCTTCAAAATCATGGATCGAATGCAAGGCAACAAGGCTAACGATATGGTT
>JAFDFH010000478.1 GCA_019309945.1 Deltaproteobacteria bacterium | reverse complement strand
ACCAACGCATCCACCGCCACCGGTTTACCGTCGGAAATAATTACCGGGTTGATGTCAATCTCCTTGATCGCCTCATTCTCAATTCCGATCTGTCCGATGGTGATCAGAATCTCGGCCAGCATATCCTTATCTGCCGGCGCCATACCACGCACGGCGTCCAGGATCTTATGGGCCTTGATTTCCTGCATCATTTCTAAAGCGTCCCGTTTTTCCAAAGGGGCGACACGAAATGCGGTGTCTTTCAGCACCTCGGTGAATATCCCTCCCAGCCCGAACATCACGCAGGGACCGAACTGGGGATCACGGGTCAGCCCTACCACCAGTTCGCGCTGTCCTTTAACCATCTGCTGGACCAGTACCGCCTTGTCGGCGCCATCCATGGCGGCTGTAATCTCTTTATAAGCTGATGCGGCTTCTTCATCGTTTCTGACATCCACCCGGATCAGGCCTTTTTCGGTTTTGTGAGCGATATCCGCCGAGCAGCCTTTCATAACGACCGGGTAGCCGATTATAGCGAGGCCTTTTTCGGTTTTGTGAGCGATATCCGCCGAGCAGCCTTTCATAACGACCGGGTAGCCGATTATAGCGGCGGCCTTGATAAGATCCTCTGCGTTGTCCACCAATTCCTCAATGGTAACCGGTATGCGATAAAACGCCAGGACCTGTTTGGACTCGAACTCGGAAAGTGTGGTTCGCCCTTGCCTAATTGCATCGTCTATTAGTTTCATTCACTCCTCCATCGTTGATCAGCCATTTAGTTTATCTTGTATTTATTATCCTTTGGTGTTGGTTTTAGGGCAAAATTGTATGGATCGATACTTTACAAGGTTTGCCAGCGCCCTGACGGCCTGCTCCGGCGTGGGGTAATTGACAAGGGCGCCGGCTTCTTCAAGGTGGCGGATTTCGTCATCCCACACACCGGGTGGGGCAAGGATACAGCTGATGATCGGTTTACTCTGTTTAAATGCTGTAAGAAAATCGGACAGCTCTCGAAGTAAGTTTACATTGGCAGATGCAAACATGATAAGAAGAAGGATAGCGTCTACATTGCTGTCATTCATAACAGAGCGGACAATACCACTTTGTGCGGATGCATTATACCAGGCCGGGCCCATGTCCACAGGGTTGGTCCTTAAAGCCAGCGGCGGCAAATATTCATTGATGCTTTGCTGGGTACGGCGTTCAAAGCTGACGATCTTAAGGCCGCAAGCCTCACATACGTCACAGGCTGCCATGCCCGGTCCGGCCTGACCGGATAAAACCGCCACTCCAGGTCCTTCAGGAATTTCAGATGATGCAAAGGCTTTGGCAGTATCCAGAAGAGATTCTGCGCTGTCAAGGAACAAAATACCTGCCTGGCTGAATGCCCCTTGGTAGATTTCATGTTTTCCGGCCATTGAACCGGTATGGGATTTGGCGGCCTGATCGCTCTTTTCAGAGCTTCCGGTTTTGTAAATGATGACCGGTTTTCTATTCCTGTGTTTTTTGACCGCTTCTATAAAGCGCATCGGATGATTGATCCCTTCCATGTAAAGCATGATAACGCCTGTTTCGGAATCGTCCATGAGGTAATCAATTATTTCAGCAAAATCCACATTCAACCGGTTGCCCAGCCCAATAATTTTGCTGAACCTCGCATCCGCCCGCATAGCAAGAAAGCCAAGCAGGTGGGATATTCCTCCACTCTGGCTGACCAATGCAATTTTTCCTTTTTTCAGCAAAGAAAATTCAGGCGTAAACGAGGCGTTCAGGTTGGTATTAAAGTTAATCATGCCAAAAGTGTTAGGACCGATTACCGGTATTCCGGCATGATTGACAATGCCGGCAATTTTTTCATGAAGATCTGCTCCCGCAGGATCATCTATTTCTTTAAAACCCGCGGTAATCAGTACGATGCCCTTAACGCCCTTTTCAACACATTCTGTGAATACGCCGGGAACAAGTTTGGCCGGCACAACAACAATGGCCAGATCTATCCTGTCGGCATAATCATTGATAGAAGGATAAGCTTTTAATCCCCAAATTTCAGGACTACCTGGATTTATCGGACTAATCTTGCCGGAAAAGCCTCCATTGATCAGGCTTTTCATTACATGAAACCCGAGTTTGCCGGAATTGTCCGAAGCGCCTATAACCGCAACGATTTCAGGGTTGAACATTGTCTCCAGATTGGTTTGTATCAAATTCATTGTAAATTATTCCTTGTTTATGAAGTGGGTACTGAACATATGCTGATTGATTTTTCTTTGCCGCGTCCCTGTCCCGCAACAAGCGGGGTCAACGGCAAAGAAAAAATTTTCTAACTCTGCGTCCTCTGTGTCTTGAGCGACTTGTCGGGGCTTAGCTTGCAGAGCGAAGCCTGAAGCGGGCGGTGAAAGAAATCTATATAAATACGTCATCGAATTAACGAATTAGAGCACTTTGTCGGTTACCTCTGTTCATAGGCTTTTTGCGAATCATTCCGCACTTGTTGACGGTTTTTTAAGATATAAAGAAGCGATCATACCTACAAACGAGATGCCCCCCGCCACAAGAAACGGCAATGTAAATGAATGGGTTACATCGGCCATGTATCCTCCCAGGGCAGGTCCAAGGGCCTGGCCGATACCGAAAAAGAGTGTAATAAATCCAAGGCCTGCCGGTGCCAGGCGAGGACCGAAAAAATCGCCGGCTGCTGCTGCCATAATAGTTGGTATGCTCCATGCGGTAAGGCCGAACATGATTGCTGACAGGTAAAAACCGAATTTAACCTTGATAAGTGCAAATATGATATAGGAAAGCCCGAGCACAAGATAAGCCAAAGCAGCTCCCCTGCTTCGACCGATACGGTCGGAAATACTTCCCCAGATTATACCGCAAAAAACACTCAATCCTCCGACCGTTGCCCATAGACCACCTGCCCACGACTGGGAGAATCCCATTTCCTTTACAAGGTAAGCTGCAAAAAAAATCATATAAATAATATAGGACAAACCATAAAAGAAATATACGATTCCGAGATACCAGGCGGCTTTATTTTTATACACAGCAGACCACTGAAGAGAGGACGTCTTTTCCTTGTTCGATGCCACCGGTTGAGATGTTTGACCT
>JAFDFH010000105.1 GCA_019309945.1 Deltaproteobacteria bacterium | reverse complement strand
AAGTTTTATCTGAGTCAAACGCGACAGAATACAAAGCAATAGTTGACAAACTCGGCCCCAAATTGAATGCTTTCATCAACAGTACAAAAGCATGAAGCCCAAATTTCCAATTTCCAATTTCAACGTTCCGTGAACGGTTACCCTTTTTTTAAACTTCAAGACTGAAAAGGCCGCAATACAGCGCCTCCTGTAATTCAGCCTGAATGAGAGGCATGTCCCAAAGAAGCGGTCGAACCCCTCGCCAGCGCTCGTTGAGGAATTCTCTTAGCGCAGCTAAGCCTTGGTCTGAATCCAACTCGCCCCTTTCATAAAGATAAGCAGCCAGCCGGAGTCCGCAAAACGTTCCCTGACAGGCACCCTTGCCAATTCGACTTCTAAGTCCGATCGCCTTAAGATCCGGTTGGCCGTTTTGTTCATGAATAGAGTCAATGAGAGAATCCACAACACTTTTGGGGACCATTTCGCACTCGCAAATTAAAAAATCTTCAGGTTCATGATGTTTCACCCATAGTTTTGGGGCCAGGCCCGGTTTGGTCCACTTGGCAGCCCCGGCCGAGGGAAGCGGTTCTGTGCGGGTCAGGCAAGGACGAGTAACACCCAACCGGCGGCAGATCAAATCCGCAGTTTTTTCGGCCATTAAACGGTAGGTGGTAAGTTTACCTCCCGTAATCGTCGCAAAGTTATCCAGTCCGTCTTCAGCATGATCCAGGAGTGCATATCCTCGGCTGACGTGTCGGTCGTCGGTGGAGGATTTCGAGCCGACCAGTGGCCTGACCCCGGCATAGGCCCGAATATAGCGAGTTGTTTCCAGAACAGGGATCATTGCGGCGGCTTCACTCACAATAAAGTCCATTTCTTCAATGGTAGGATGAATGGCGTCCAGCGTGTTTATCCGGACGGACGTCGTTCCGAGGATGGAGACCGTACCGCCGGGGACCAGGATATCGGCGTTCGATGAGGGACGCAAGCGATTGATCACCCGCTTTGTAATCCGATTATGCGTGACCAAAAGGCTACCTTTGGAGTATAGGATATCGATGGAGATGCCGGCTAAACCGGCAACGGCTCCGGCCCAGGCACCCGTGGCATTGACGACCTGTTCGGCTTCGATGAAAAACGTTTTACCAGTGAGCATGTTCAGCAGACGAGTCGACTTAATGCGCTTTTTATCCTGGATGAATCCGACCACTTTTGTATGGCGCCGTAAGTGACATCCCAGATCCCGAGCCTGGGAGATGTTTTCCATTGAAAGCTTGAAAGGATCAATGGATGCATCCTCCACCCGGTAAGCGGCGATTAAGTTTTCGGAAAGGGCGGGTTCCATTGCGCGGACGTCCGTGATATCCAATGTCTGCACCGGAATGTTACACTGGGAACATAGACAAGGGAAATCCGCCACATATTTTTCATCATCCCCCTCAACCGCCACGAACAGTCCGCCGGTGTCTTCAATACAGTGGGACGCAAGCTGTTTTAAAAGTTTGCCTTCTTCACGGCACTCCGCGGCATTGGTCTGATCGTTCGATACATAACGGGCGCCACTATGCAGAAGTCCATGATTCGCACCGGATGCCCCTGCGTTAATGTCATTTTGCTCTACCACCACGCACTGAACCCCGCGTAATGCAAAGTCTCTGGCAAGGCCGGTGCTGGTGATCCCGCCGCCGATGATCAATACCTGGGTTTGCAACGACTCCATCATTTAAACCTGTTCCCTGACTCCGAGAAATGATAAAGATAAAAAGCTTTTGGTCTCAAAGGGATGGTTGCTAAACGCTTTAGTAACATAACCGAATCACATATTCAAACCGTTAATCAGGTCAAATGATTTGAAATGCAGGGCTGAAACAATTGACATTGGTTTTTTGCTTGGATATGACAGGGGCAAGCAATTTATCACTTAGTGTCCGTCCAGAAACGAGGATTTTTGTTCGAGATCAAGGCCCGCGAAAAATTTTACCGCAGGCATATAGTTGATATTCCGAGGATAAAATTTTAAGCATAACGCAGAGATCGGGTAAAAAGACCGTTTCTGGATGGGCACTTTAAAGAAAGGCAAGTGAATATGGATACATTGGAAAAAATGGCCGGCATAGACCCGGTACGAGTGGGACTGGACCACACATTCAAGTTCAAGTGTCACAAAAAGGTCAAATGTTTCACAAAGTGCTGCAGAGGTATCAATATCATCCTTACGCCATATGACATTATCCGGCTTAAGAATTGCCTTCAGCTTACCTCTGAAGAATTTTTAGCACTATACACGGAGCCACATATTTTAGAGAAAACCGATCTGCCGGTTGTTACGTTAAAAGTTTTAGATGATAATGAAAAATCATGCCTCTTTGTTCGGGAGGAAGGATGTATCGTGTACGAAGACAGGCCCACCACATGCCGATATTATCCATTGGGAGTGGCGTCCTTGAGTCACAAAGAAGATGTGGACGGTGACGAATTTTATTTTTTCGTCCACGAACCCCACTGTCTTGGATTTGAGGAGGAAGCAACCTGGACGGTCCGGGAATGGAGAAAAAATCAGGGGGTTGATATCCATGATGAAATAAATGCCGAATGGACCGACCTGATTGTGAGGAAACGATCGTTTCCGCCAAACATTAAACTCTCTGAACAGAGCAAGAAAATGTTTTTTTTAGCCAGTTACAATATCGACAAATTCAGACAATTTGTTTTTGAGAGTTCATTTCTGGATCGCTATGTCATTGATGAGGAAACGATCGAAAAAATTAAAAAGGATGAAATAGACCTTCTTAAATTCGGCCTGAAGTGGCTGAAGGGGATTTTCTTTAAAGAGGGTCCCTTCGGTATGAAAGAAGGTGCCTAACGTTTTTCAAAACCGGCGCATGCATTAATGGCAATACCTATTCGTACGTTTCATAATAAAGCCCTTCGCGATATGAAGGGTTGCTTAAGCGCTCATTGATATCAACGTCGAAAAAATCAGCGATGGGTTTAAACAATTCCGGATTATTGGACTGAACGGTGCGTGCGGCTTCAAGAACTGTTGCCAGACCATTTTTTGTCATTTTCCCCAATGGTCGTCGGCATCCACCAGAGAGCATCCCCAGAATGGACATCAGCACTTTGACGCCCATGGGATTTCGGGCCCGACAGACCACCTCGCCTTGAGGCGTCTGTTCCATGGATTTAACCGTTACCAGGCCAAACAGAGGTTCAAGGGAGGCTTTCAGTTTTTGGGCTTCCTCCTGATTACCGTCAGCTAAGCGTCGAACCATTGCAGCGACAGCCCCGGGCGCTAAATTAGAGGCAACCGATATCACCCCGGCAGCCTTTACCTGCGGATCCACCATCATTTCAAACGTCATCCCGTCATCGCCGGACAGAATGGTAAAGTCCGGGCCGCAGCAGGATCGCGTGTGCCTCATATTCTCGATACTGGCCGTGGCTTCTTTAACTGTTTTTACATTCTCAAACTCCTTGTGGAGAATGGCAAGATCCTCAGCAAAGAGCTGACACCCTGTTCGGCCGGGGATAACGTAAGGGATCACCTGGATGCCGGGAAAGGCGGCGGCGACCGGTCCAACATATTCTTTGCGTATTTCAAGCGAGCTGGGCCCGTTATAATAGGGGTCGACAAGCAAAACGGCATCAGCGCCAACTTTGACTGCATGTTCTGTTGCGGCCAGCGCTTCTCGGGTGTTGTTGCTACCGGTCCCGGCAATACAAATACATGTGTCCTTTGTTTTTTGGGCAACGGTTTCAATGACCTTGTTATGTTCGTTCCATGCTAACGTGGGACTTTCACCCGTCGTGCCTACGGCTAAAATTCCGGTAATGCCGTTTTGAATTTGGAAATCAACCAGTTTTTGGATTCCTTCAACATCGATTTCATCCCCTTTAAATGGTGTAACCAGTGCGGTGTAACATCCAGTTATCATGAGAACCCCCTCTCGCTGTCGAATTTGTATTCTTTACCCATTTAATTAAAGAAAAAGGTAACTACTCAGGTGGATAGGCTGAAGGTTGAAGACTATTAGGAAAAAGCGCATTTTAGAGCCATGTTTGATGCAAGAATCAGATATTTCCGCTAAAGTACGGCAATCGTGCTTTTCTGACCCCTTCAGCCTTTAGTCTAAACAGCTTCAGCCTGACTACGTGAGTAGTTACAGAAAAAGTTAAAAAAAAGAAGGCGTTCTGTCAAGAAAAAAGATGGGTTCCCGATTCATGACAGCCATTTTCCTTCTAATTGGCTTTTTCTTGACAACTATCATTTGATGCCGTACTTAGCCCGAATCATTAAATTAGCGATGGCTAATCCATCATTTTATTGTGAAAAAAGGATCGAACAATGTCAAAGGCAAAAAATGTAGAAGAATTCATTGCCGCGCAGCGCGCGGCCATTGCGTCAAACCCGGATTGCGGCAATTCCCATTATAACCTTGCGGTTGCGTTGCTTGGGCTCCAAAAATATGATGAAGCCGAAAAGGCGCTCAAGGAAGCCATCCATTGCAGCCCGACACTTGCGGAAGCGTATGTTCAACTGGGTGGGATTTGTTTGCACCGTGGGGACCTGGACGGCTGCCTGGCCCACAACCAGCAGGCGATCCACTCCCGAGCGGGGTTTGCTGAAGGATGGGGAAATATCGGATTTGTCCAGCTTCAAAAGGGTGAAATTGATAAAGCGATTGAGGCCCTTGAAAAGGCGACGAAGTGGAACCCCAATTTCATTCAGGCTTACGCAACTTTAGCGAATGCCTACCTGATGAAGGGGATGGTGGACAAGAGCATTGACGTCAATCTGAAGGTCCTTCAACTTGAACCTTCATTTGCGATTGCCCATAACAATCTCGCGATTGCTTATCTTGAGAAAGGGGAATATGCAATGGCGGCCGAACATTGTGCTAAAGCAGTCGAACTGGGGTATAAAGTGGCCCCGGAAATATTAAAAGAGGTAGACGAATACAGAAAAAAATGATATAAAAACAAATAGTTGTGGCCATGCCGCTTCGTGTGTCAGGGGCGGGTCGAAATTATTAAATGAGTTCGTGTAATGAAAAGCCTGCCGAAAATCACCTGTTTCCTGCTCCAGCAAAAACCCGCCAAGAAAGAAAATGCGTTATGGAACCAACCCATACCGTTGAGCAGACATTCGTTTAAAGGTACACCCACGGATGAGGCGGATGATCGGTTAAGCTATGGCGATTATTTTTCAGCCGCCCGTGATTTTCTTCAAAGCAATGAGTTCCAACTTCTGACGGATACCCTTTCAAAGCGAGCAAATCGACAGGTAGAGTTAAAAGCGATTGAAGAAATTCAGATACATCTGGAAAAGCACGGTGAGTTTTATCATCCCTCCAGAATCGAAACGGTTGTGGAAGGTCTGAAGATACCATTGGTATTGAATATTGCCCTCTCTAAAACCGGGCGGGACGGCATAAGGAAAGAGTTTGAGATATTAAAAACCCTTAACACTCGGTTTGGCTGCACTTATCTGCCCGAGGTTTACGGCCGGGGTGATATATATACAAAAGACGATTTCAAAGTCGGCCTGTTTTTGGGTGAATGGTTCGAAGGGTATCATGAATTCCATATTTCTCTTAATGATTCAGACCGAAAGAAAACAATACTCGTTTGGGACCCCGTTCATGGTACCATTTTCTTAACTTCGGAGCAGACACGTCAACTATATCGCCAGGCCGCCTTGATTCTTACCTGTTATTATGACCTGGAGACATTCGAGCAGATATTGCCCTGGTCGCACGCAGCCGGCGATTTTGTTCTTAAACTTGTTGACGGCAGGATCGAACTGAGGCTGGTTTCAGCGAGGGGCTACATTTCCTTGATTAAAAATAAAGACAGGGATCCACGATCGATACTGGAAGCGCTGTTGGTATTCCTGTTAAATCTTACCATACGAATGCGTTTAGACCGGATTGACGGAATTGGGGATGTCGTGTGGTCTGACGATTTCGCTGTTGAAGAAACGATAAACGGTTTTTTCCAGGGGTTGGCCTTAAAGCCGCCCATAACTTTGTTTGGCGACCCTCTGGATGTTTGTTTCAAAGGCTATCTATCATTTTGGACGGAGCAAGAGCTTTATGATTTAGCGGAAACGATTGTGAACCTTTACAATCCCGGGTCCCCGGATGTGCCCGTGATGAAAAAAAATTTAAAAGAGCATATTAAAGTTTTATGTTTGGTTAAAAATGATCCAGGCTTCAGTACTGATACAGGGCGATGAACACGCTTTTGAACCCAAAGAATTCTTTTTAAAACAGGAGCTTTTTTATTGACAAGGAAAAATATTGATTTTATAGTTCGTACCTTTAAACCGATATACTACGCGATACGCGATACGATCCCCAAAGATAAAAATAGTAATATTTAAACCATCAAACACTGACTGAGAGGAGGTGAAGATTCCAGACCCGACCAAGCTAAAATGAAATTTCTGAATCAATAGGACGTATAATTTTCAAAAAATGGAGGTAAAACGATGAAACATGAAACCCCATTGTTGGATCAGCTTGAAACCGGCCCGTGGCCGAGTTTTGTATCCGACCTTAAACGGGAAGCTGAATCAAGGGCTAAGAATGAAAAAGGTATTGACTACCAGATTCCGACGGATGTTTGTGAAGACCTTCTGGGCGTGCTGGAACTTTCCTTCAAGCATGGAAGGACCCACTGGAAACACGGTGGAATCGTCGGGGTCTTCGGATATGGCGGCGGTGTCATCGGAAGATATTGCGATCAGCCCGAGATGTTCCCCGGTGTTGCCCATTTCCATACCATGCGTGTTTCCCAGCCGGCCGGCAAATTCTATACCACGAAATACCTGGAAGATATTTGTGACCTGTGGGAACGTCGCGGAAGCGGTGTCACCAATATGCACGGGTCCACCGGAGATATCATCTTCCTTGGTACAACCACCCCTCAGCTGGAGGAGGTCTTCTGGGAATTGACCCATAACCTCAATCAGGATCTGGGTGGTTCCGGATCTAACCTGCGAACACCTTCTGATTGTGTTGGCCAGGCCCGTTGTGAATGGGCCTGTTTTGACACCCAGGCGATCTGCCATGACCTCACCGTTGAATATCAGGACGAGCTTCACCGCCCGGCGTTTCCTTATAAGTTCAAATTCAAATTTGACGGATGCCCGAATTGCTGTGTCGCATCCATTGCAAGGTCGGATATGTCATTTATCGGCACCTGGCGGGATGACATCAAAATCGACCAGGAAGCGGTTGCGGCCTATATCGGCGGCGAATTTCCGTCCAATGGCGGCGCCCATGCCGGGAGAGACTGGGGCCCGTTCGATATCCAGAAAGAGGTTGTTGATCTTTGCCCCACCGAGTGCATGTGGATGGAAGACGGCAAATTGAATATAAATAACAGGGAATGTGTCCGGTGTATGCATTGCCTCAATGTAATGCCGCGAGCACTGAGGATTGGAGATGACCGAGGGTGTTCCATCCTGGTGGGTGCCAAAGCTCCGATTCTGGACGGTGCCCAGATTGGCAGCCTTCTTGTTCCATTTATCAAAGTTGAAGACCCCTATGAGGAAAT
>JAFDFH010000477.1 GCA_019309945.1 Deltaproteobacteria bacterium | reverse complement strand
CCGTGGTATGCGCAAAGGAGCCGATAAGGAAGATGATATGCCGGCGCTTATCAATTCGGACCTGTCGGCCGCGCAATTTCGCCGGAACTGGGCGCGGTTGATACAGAAGGTATACGAAGTAGACCCATTGATATGTCCCAAATGCCAGGGCGAAATGAGGGTGATCAGCATCATCGAGGACCAAGCGATTATCAAGAAGACCGGCGATTATTTTCTCCAGTAGCCAAAAACTCACGCGCAAGGCATACCGGCTATCCACGCTCAAATTTAGCGCAACATCCCATTTTCCATTCGATAAATCCACAGCGTGTCTATTATATGATGCTCAATCAGGGGCCGTTTCCCTCGGTGATCTGAGCACATTCTCTGCACCACAAGATGATGTGCTGATCTTTTTCTTGACACACCATCGCGCCTACAATGTCTTATCCCTATCCCTATCCCTATTCCTCAAACCCTGAAGATACCGAGCGATTCTTGGGAATCATCGAAAAACATGTTAATCGCCTTGAGGCAATCATAGAGGATCTTCTCAACCTGTCCAAGATAGAGCAGGAATCGGAAAAAGAGGGGATTGCGCTGGTTGAAAACCGCATTAGTGAAATCCTCCAGAGTGCTGTACAGGCATGTCACATTAAAGCTGCTGACAAAGAGATAAATATCGAGATTACCTGTGCCGAGTCAATGATCGCGGCAGTTGACCCGTCTCTGATTGAACAGGCTGTCGTGAACCTCCTCGATAACGCCATCAAATACAGTGATGACGGGAGTATCGTCAGGGTGGAGGCTGCTCAAGGGGAGGGTGAAGTCATCATTGCCGTGCAGGACCAGGGATGCGGCATTGAGAAAAAACACCTGCCCCGTCTTTTTGAGCGGTTCTACCGCGTGGACAAGGCAAGGAGCAGGCAATTAGGAGGAACGGGTTTAGGCCTCGCCATTGCCAAGCACATCGTACAGGCCCATGGGGGTCGCCTGTCCGTTGAAAGCACCGCCGGGAAGGGGAGCACCTTTACAATCCACCTGCCAAAGGCGTAAGTGTCTTCTTCTCAATCAGCCTTGCCTGATTTATCGGAATCACCTTTGATGGTCTCGTAAAAAGTCCGATTTCAAGTTTTTTCTATTTATAAACTCTTCATATTGCTACATTTTAATTTCAGTTTTTGTGAATTTTGCGCCTTTTTGCGGCTTTATCACCTTTAATTGACAATATTAAGTTATGACCTAATATTGCCTTGACAATATTAGATTATGGCCTTATATTGTCTGACATGAAAACAAAAAGGATATTATACGAAAACATCTGGGAAAGACTTTCTCCACATAAACAGATGGTTTTTATTGCCGGGCCGAGGCAGGCTGGCAAAACCACTTTCACACAGATTCTGGCCGAAAATTTCAATAATTCACTCTATTTTAACTGGGATATCCTTGATGAGAAGCGAAAACTGATCGAAAACCCCTCTTTTTATGAAGAAGTCCATCGCAAAGACAATTCCGTGCCGCTCATAATATTTGATGAGCTGCATAAGTTTTCAAACTGGAAAAATTACCTTAAGAGTGTATACGACCGCGACAAAGGCAACTATAAATTTGTTGTCTCCGGCAGCGGCAGGTTGGATATGTATCAAAAAGGAGGGGATTCATTAGCCGGAAGGTATTTTATTTTTTATCTGTGGCCGTTTACCCTTGCCGAGCTTGCAGGGAATAATCTGTCGTTTGAGCAATTCCTGTCCAACCCCATTGAAGTTCGTGTTTGCCCAAATAAAACGCAAACCATCTGGAACAAATTAAATCAATTCACCGGATTTCCGGACCCATACCTTGATGGAACAGGTGAATTTTACCGGATCTGGTCAAACACTTACAGAAAGCAGCTCTTACGCGAAGATATTCGAGATCTCGCATCACTTCGCAGCATTGAAAATGTCGAAATACTTTTTTCTCTGCTGCCTTCCAAGATCGGCAGCCCGCTTTCGATGGCAAGTCTTGCCAGAGATATTCATGTGTCATTTGACAGCGTCAGGAACTGGATTGAGATCTTTGAGAACTTTTTTATGGTTTTCAGAATAGCTCCGTGGAGCCGAAAAATATCAAGGGCTATAACCAAGGAGAGAAAGCTGTATCTCTTCGATTATGCCGGGATTGATTCCCCGGCAGCAAAATTTGAAAATATGGTCGCTCTGGAACTTTTTCGGGCAGTGTCAAACTGGAATGATCTCGGGTTAGGTAATTTCTCTTTGCATTATCTAAGAAACAGGGACAAGGAAGAGGTCGACTTTTTGATTTCAAACAATCACAACCCTCTCCTCCTTATTGAAACCAAATTATCTGATGATCATGCATCAAAAAGCCTGATAAAATTTCAAAAGGTCCTCAATATCCCGGCAGTCCAGCTTGTCAATAGAGGTGATATCTGCAAACTTATTTCCAACAATAATTTGAAAATAATGATAATCAGCGCGGATAGCTGGCTATCATTGCTACCATAATGGAACCTGTAAATATCGAGGCTTTGAGGTTTCTAAGAAGTCGAAATTGCTGTTAACGTCGCAAATAACCGGTGCAAACGCAGCGCAGCGGAATTTGCATCCGAGTTAATTTGCTTCGTTATAACGCGCGCTATCCGTCATCTGGTCCATATTCTGATTTCAGCACCTCGTGTAGCGTCTGGATGCTGTCGATTGCCTGCTCCTCCGAAAGGCCTGTGTTTCCAATTGTCCCTCGTGTAGTAAGCACAACATCACCGCGCTGAAGTTTTCCCTTCCTTAGAGCTTGGTCTTTCTCCTTCGAGATAAACTCCATATCCGAAAAGCTGAAACCGTCTGAACGGACATTCTTTGTATTAAGGAAGAGGCAGTGCCCTGAGGGCGAGAAGTCCTCTTTCTTCGGGTAGTTGGTGCCACGGTCACCGTCTATGATCTGAAACGGAGCTTCCTCGAAGCGCACCATCGGCCAGTCGGGGTGGATGGGGATGTGGGAGCGGTAGTTGTCGAGGACTGCGCGGG
>JAFDFH010000476.1 GCA_019309945.1 Deltaproteobacteria bacterium | reverse complement strand
TTTCATCCTTAATCCCCGGATCCTCAATTCGTCGAGGGCTTTCTCGGCAGCGGCTTGTCCTGTTGTTCGGGCGGTGAGGTAAAAGATCTTTGAATGCAGTCCTTCTGCAATTGCCTTTACGGACGGGAAGAGGGCTGCCATGGTCTTACCGATTCCCGTGGCGGCCTGGACAATCAGATGGCTGTTATTTTTAATCGTCCGGTAAACTTCCACAGCCATCTTGCGCTGTCCGGGACGAAAAGCGTTGAATGGAAATCCTATCGTCCGTATGGATTGGTCACGTAACTGGTGCCAATTTGCCATGGCATCGGCCCATTCGAGATAGCGGGCAATAATTTCCTGGAAAAACGTTTTTAGCTCATCTGTGACAAAACTGCGATTAATCTCCAGCGTTTCGCCCGTGTCCATCTGATAATAAGTCAGTTGGGTTTCAATTTCATCCAGACCCTGTTCAACCGCATAGATATACGCATAGAGTTTCACTTGACCCCAGTGGCGTGTATTTTCATGGTGTTTAAAAAAATCAAGGGTGCGGGTCGTTGTCTTGATTTCATCAACGATGACCCGGTCCTGATTTTTTCCGTCGCGCAGGCAATAGACGCCGTCAATCCTGCCGTTGATTTCTAAAAGGAATCGGTCGGTCTCCCATTGGTAAGTGATGGGGACCTCGAAGATATAATTTTCCGGGCGGGATTTCTGAATCTTTTGATGGGCGCGAATGGCTTCGACCGGGCGGCTGGAACTCAGAAACTCAAGTTCCAGATCACCCGCGCGGAGCACATGTTCGATAAGCGTGCGGACCGCTATTTTCAGCTTTGTTTTCAATCGGATTTCCGGAATTGCGTGTGGGGCGGGTTGTTCTTATTCAACCTTGATTTTGGTCATTTTCTTTTTAACCCCAGCAGAACGTTTCTTTTCGAGATGCTGGATTTTTTCATCGACCAAGGATCTGACGGCCTTTAAGAATTCGATCCGCGATTGTCTGAGGTGGGTCCTAAATTCAGTTTTTTCGAAGACCCTTTCCAGGTCCCCGAAGAATCGACCTACAGGACAATATAATGATTCTTCTTGCTTCTTTTTTTTACTCACGTTCATCTCCTTTAAAGAAAATACACAAATAGTTGTCTGTTAATTTTGCTTTGACAGAGCGTGTGGCCGCCACCTGCCTGGGAAGCAACAGGTGTCTCTTAAAGCTTCCCAGCCGAACAATGAGTTCATCCGAAGACTTGTTCAGCTCTATATCCTTCTTCTCGATAAAAGGAAGCTTTATCATTATCTGGTACTCGTTGTTATTTTTGATCAACCGATAGGGTTCACCCTCAAAAAAGCGTGTGAGAGGGTTTTGCCCTTCATATATTTGATCGGCCAGATCCTTCAGACGTTCATAGCCAAGCACTTCTTCCTTCAGGAGGGGGACTAGAAAGATAGGAATGGGATTAAAATATTCTTTGGCCTTTTCAATGTATTGCTTCTGGCTTTTCTTCCAGGACTTGAAATAGGTGTCCTTAATGTTATCCGGTAGAATTCGATTTACAATAATTCCATCAATATGCATTTTGTAAAGACAGAAATACATAAAGGCTCTTTGCGTCTCTTTTAATACAATTTTTTCCGGATTGGTAACCAGTCGAACCGTCGTGACATGGGGATCAATCAAGATTTTGTCCACACCTCTCAAGCGTTCAAATAAATATTCCACGGCGGCAAAATAGTCGTCACCCGGCAGGGGAATATCATACACGCGTTTGGCTACGGGACGAATAATTTTGGCGATCGATCTTTCCACCCGGAACAGTTTTTTCATATACCATTCCAGTGTGGTTGGAATGCTGATGAATCGCATGGATTCCCCTGTCGGCGCACAGTCTAGGATAATTACGTCAAATGCGTTTTCCCGGACATAGCGATTAATATAAAGGAGCAAACTGACCTCTTCCATCCCTGGTAGAATTGCCAGTTCTTCCGCCAGAATTTCATCCATACCGGTTGTATGCAGCAAGGTTGAAATATATTTATAAATATCTCCCCAATTGCTCTGTATCTCTTCCTGGATATCCAATTCTTGGAGCCATAAATTTTTCTTGACCTTAATCGGCTTGCCTTTGTTCTGGTCAATCAGGTCGCGACCCAGATCAAAGATATCCGTAAGGCTGTGGGCGATATCCAGGGACATAATGATGGTCTTGTGTCCCATTTCAGCCGTTTTGATTCCCGTGGCAGCCGCCACGCTGGTCTTTCCAACGCCGCCTTTTCCGGCAAAAAAGATGATTCGCATTGATTCTCCGAAACTTCAGGTGCATCTATCCTTGTAACCGTTCACGGAACGTTGAAATTAGAAATTGGAAATTTGGGCTTCATGCTTTTGTGCTGTTGATGAACGCTTCCCAATTTCTACTTTCCAATTTCAAGTTTCAAACCGTGAACGGTTACCTATCCAGATCGATTTTGGGTTCTGATAAGCTGCTCCGGTAAAGGCCACGATGTATTTTCGGATAGCGCCCATTGGCACAATTTCATCAACGAGACCCAGTTTGGCACAGTATAGGGGTCTTGAATATTCGTGATACTCCTGGGCCATTTTGTTCATGCTTTCGATTATCGGATCCAGCGGTCGGCCTGCATCTTTTTCCTTGACCAACCGGCGTGAATACGTTGCCGCGGCAGCAGTTTCGCCGTGCATGACATAAATCTCCGAGGTGGAAATTCCAACGGTAAAGGCATTGTGTCGGTTTGCGGTCGGCCCACCCATGATATAATGGGCTGCGGCGGTTCCTTTTCGCAACAGGACCAGCAGCATGGGGATATCGGTCTGCTGGATCGAATAGACCAACGCCTGCCCCAGTCCCAAAAGTTCAGCCTTTTCCGCCAGGTCGCCCACATCAATTCCAGTCGTATCCTGAAACCAGATGATTGGTATTCGGTCGCGTCCGCAATGGGTCACGAATTCATTCATTTTGATCAATCCCTGACGATAAAGCTTTCCACCGATGCCGCCATAAGGCGCATAGGCCGGATAATCTTCCCCCAGATAACCCTGCCGGTTACCGATACATCCAACAAGAAATCCATCAATTTTGCATAAACCGGTATAGACCTCGGGACCGTAATCCGGGCGGAACTCCATATGCTCGCTACCATCGACGAGACGCGCCAGGACCTCATCAAAGTCATAGATCTGTTTTTGATTAAATGGTATCAACCGATAAAGGTCTTCCGCCGGGAATTTTGGCGCCTGTGGTTCAGCAACACGGTAGAATTTAGGATGATAGGACGGCATGTCTTGCATATAATCTTTAAGCCCGTCCAGGACCCCTTCTTCTTCTTCATAGACATACCTGAAAAATCCGGTTTCGTCGTAATGGATTTCAACCGAACC
>JAFDFH010000475.1 GCA_019309945.1 Deltaproteobacteria bacterium | reverse complement strand
CGCATTGGCAATTATGCGGCAGAACCCGCATTTTTTACGAGGACTTCGGATCTTCAATTTTGTCCTTGTCCCTAACCCTGAACGTTGAACCCTGAACCTGTGAACGGTTACAAAAAAGTTAAGGCTTAGATGATTTTTTAAACGCCGAGTTCACCCGTCCACAGCCTTTCCAGAAAATCTTGCCAGGGTAATACCTCCACTCCATATTCAAGTATCCGGGGGTGTCTCTCCAGGGCAACAATGACTGCCTTTTCCACCTGATGTTCCTCAAGCAAAGCCTTAAGCCCCCGGGTGTGAGCACTGTGAACCTTTGATGATCCTTTCACTTCCAGCGCCACTTGCATGTCCCCCAGAATGAAGTCCACTTCAAAACCCGTGCTGGTTCGCCAGTAGCTTATGTCAAGCTCCGGATTTCGATATGCCTGATAAGCTTTAAGCTCCATCAAAATATAATTTTCCAGTGAATGACCAAATTCCGGCGTACCTTTTTGGGGAAATCGGCGTGCCAGGTAATTGGTTAATCCCACATCGAACAGATAAAATTTTTCGGTTTCTATCAGACGCCTTTTTTTAACTTTCCGCCAGGGTTGAACCCTGTAGCCCAGCAGCGTGTCCTCAAGAATTTGGAAGTAGTTTCTTACCACTTTTGCACTGACCCCGGTTTCTCTGCCAATATTGGTATAATTCAACAACTCACCCGATGTAAGCGCCGCAGCTCGAAGAAATTGAGCAAATGCCGGAATATTTTGTATCACGGCCTCTGCGGCAATTTCTTCTTTTAGATAGTCGGCTACATAAGCCCGAAGATCCTGTATGGGATCGACAGAAAGGAAGTGGGGGGGTAAAAATCCGGAAACAAAGGCCTCTTCCAGGTCGAAACCTTCGGTTTCCACGTAAGAAAGCGGTGTCATGGAATATCGCCAGGCTCTTCCTGCAAGAAGGTTTGCATGCCCCCGCCGTAATTTTCGAGCACTTGAACCGGTCATCAGGAATGACACATTCGTATTTTCAATCATCCAATGGATTTCATTGAGCAGGTCAGGCACCATCTGGATTTCATCTATGACAATCAGACCATCATACTTTAAATAGCGCTCTCGCAGAAGAGAGGGCTGTGATGCATAATCCGCAAAGATATCGGTTTTTAAAAGATCGATTAATGGTGATTCGGTATAATTCTTGTTAATCCAATAGGTTTTACCGGTTTTACGGGGTCCCCACAGAAAGGCCGAGCGTTTGGGCGGTAATTGAATATTCAGCAATCGTTCTTTAATTTTTTTCATACAAAGGAATATTATCTAGATAATCTTTCCTGTCAAGTTAAATTATCTAACATACATGCGAAGATTATTGCATTCAAGACACGCCAAATTCAATCGTCGGTCTTATAGGTCCTTTCTCGGATTTTTCCCCAGAAAATCCTCTCCATGTGGGCTGTCGGCCGTTTCCCTTAAATGCGATCTTGCGCCAACGAAAATCGATTCTGCGTTTTGAAATAATTCGACGGCGGCCTTCCTCAATGAGGTCCTTCACGGTTGTCTTGTCACTTACGGCAACTTTGCGAGCTTCCTCATGGATCTGATCAAGAATCAGGACGGGGCCGTGGATATATACATCGGGCTGGATGCCCCCAAATCCACGGTCGCGGGCAAGGCCTGGTTCCCCTATTTTAAGCTCTATTCGATGAAAAAGGCGTTTTTGGACCGCACGTGGATACTGTCGGATATTGAAAAAGTGAAATAGATAATATATCGAAATTTAAACAGATTCCCTCGACCGAATTGGGTTTGCGTATCCCGCGGCTGGTCATTGCGGCATTTTGAGAAAGACGGAAGGGAAGTAGGTATGGCAAAAAGGCGAGTCAGGGTCGAAGGCGTAGATGAGCACGTTGTTGTTCAAAAGGATCATGGCTCACGGGTCAGTTCGCGGAGTTTTTCCCACGTCATCGTCGGTCGCAGGGGGGCCTTGTGCATGGCTTGCATCCATGCCTTTCTGCTCATGCGTTCGGCGCGTTCCGGCTTTTCCAGCCTGATTGAGCAGGAAACGGCCTTCCGCCTGTTGTTGGATGTCAAAAATATCCCCCGGCCGCCCGCCCGGCGAGACGACCCGCTTTTTGCTATCAACCGTAGATGTACTCATGGTGGGAGTATCCCACAAGGCGTATCTTTTATCAGCGGACGATGTCGCCCACTTTAAATCCTGAACCGCTGATGGCTTCACCTTCGCAATAAGAATCTTCCACTTCGGTCAGCTTTATATCCCCCACCTTCTTATATTTTATTTTCAGTATTTTACCGGTTGCCGGGTCCTTGATCGTTTTACCTTTGCGAAAAATGGTTACGGTTTGTCCCGCTTTGAATCCAGCGTTCTTGCCTTTATTCAACATGACCGCATTACCATCTACATCCGCTATTAAAGCCTTACCGGCGGGGGCAGCCGCACCACCCCCTTTCGTGCTTTTGAGATCTATCTTGGCAATCTTGGCCGCAACCTCTTTTACGGCCCCTCGCATGGCCTCCGTGGCATGCTTTTCATTGAAGCTTTCGCCGCCGCCAAAGCCGAAAACCTTAACTTTCACCGAGCTTTTG
>JAFDFH010000104.1 GCA_019309945.1 Deltaproteobacteria bacterium | reverse complement strand
GCTTCGGTTGCCGGCACAAGCCATCCAGGAATGGAAAATCCTTATGGCTGAAGCGACCCCGGAAATTTTCAAAAACTACCAGAAAAGGAGTCGAATCTATAAAGTTCGCAGAGGAGATACTGCTGGAAAAATCACCAAGATATACGGTGTAAAGCTGCGAGACCTGATTGCATTCAACAATTTAGATGCCCGTGCTACCATTTATGTTAACCAAAATCTCAGGATACCGCTGCCGGATGAAAAAGGTACAACGTTGTTCAGCTTGGAAGCTCATTCTTTAAAAAAAGAGAGAGTTGCCGATTCTTATAAGCCTAAGCCAATGGCGGAAACAACTGGGCCAAAACAGCCGCAAGTATTTGCCGGCCTCGAAACCCGTGCAATAGAACCAAACAATGGGTTCGTTGCCCCCAAGCTCCGTGTGATGGAAAAAAAGCCGGTGCCGGAAAAGGAAACGTATACAGATTTCTGGGCTATCCGGGATGCATTGCTGGCAAAGTCGACAAATCACGAAGTTGTGCAGGAAAACCTGGCGATCAAAAGAGTTTGGACACAGCAAGGTAAGTCAATCGGAATGATTCGGGTGGAGGTAGAAGAGACCCTGGGTCATTATGCCGAGTGGTTGGGAATTTCAGCCCAAGAGATCCGTCGGCTTAACGGATTCAGATATGGAAGAATAATCCGTATTAATCAGCCTACTAAAATTCCACTTCACAAGGTTACGAAAGAACAATTTGAAGAAAAACGGTTCGAATATCACAAAGAACTATCAGAAGATTTTTTTGCCTCTTACCGCGTTGAAAAAGTCCAGGTTTACTTTATTGAGAAAGGAGACAATATCTGGACGCTTTCCCGTGCAAAATTCGAGGTTCCGCTCTGGCTCATAAAAAGATATAATGCCGGCATCAATTTTAGCCAATTGATGCCTTCCCAAAAACTCATTATTCCCTTAGTTGAAAAAATCGTTTGAAACTGGTTTTTTTAAATCCGTGCGGGTGTTTTACTTTCATCGCTCAGGCCGAGCAACGCATCGATTAATTTCAAGCTATTGCGAGCTTCCACAGCAGAGCCTTTCCATACCGCTTGGCCAGATTCCAACACACAGACCTGATCAGCCATTTCAAGAGCCCTTTGCGTGCTTTGCTCGACCAAAAGGATGGTCAGACCCTCTTGTTTCAACTCTACAATGGCTTCATAACAAATATCGATGATCTTGGGCATTAATCCCAGAGACAGCTCGTCAATGAGGAGGAGTTGCGGTTGAGCCATTAGGGCCCGTCCGATGGAGAGCATCTGCTGTTCACCACCGGATAGAGAACCGGCCAGTTGACCCAGTCTTTCTCCCAGGCGCGGGAAGAGGGCCATGACCCGGTCGATACCCTCGCGGGAATTTTCCTTGGGGCGACTATATCCGCCGACGATTAAATTTTCTTTGACCGTAAGGCTGGAAAAAAGCCGTCGACCTTCGGGTACCACGGCGATGCCGTTTTTGACCCGTACCATCGGAAAGTCATGTGTGATGTCTCCCTCCCGGTAAATGATGCGGCCTTCATGCACGGCCACGTGTCCGGCAATACACATGATCGTAGACGTCTTGCCTGCACCGTTGGCTCCGAGCAAACCGGTTATTTTGCCAGCCGGAACCTCAAGGGAAAGTTTGTGTACGGCTGTCATTTCACCGTATCCGCAACTTAACACCTCAAGCCGCAGCATTTTGTCTTTCCTTTCCTACGTATGCGGCTCGCACCTCAGGGTCGCGCATCACTTCGGCCGGAAGCCCGTCTGCGATGATGCGGCCATTGTCCAGTACTACCAGTCGCTGGCTGACGCGCAAAACTTCACCTAGGTTGTGCTCGATCATCACGACCGTCAGGCCCTGCTGGTTGATGGTAGCCACGGTATCGGACAGGCGCGCCGCCTCAATACTGTTTAGACCGGCCAGGGGTTCATCGAGCAACAGGACCTTGGGGTCCAGGGCCAGAGCCCGGGCTACTTCAAGACGCTTGGTAACCCCTAGAGGCTGGCCCACAGCGCTTTTGGTTGCAGCATCAACAATGCCAACCAGTTCCAGGTATTTCCAGGCTCGCTCCCGTTCAGCCGAGCGGTCCATTGCGGTCATGGCTGTCAATATACGACTAAAGCGGTTATGGCCGGCTGCCAGGGCGACATTGTCCAGCACGGACATGGAACGAAAAGGCCTCACTATCTGGTGGGTTAGGGCCAGGCCCAACTGGGCTCGTTTATAGGTGGGCAGGCGTGTGATGTCCCGACCGGCGAGCAGGATTTGGGCTGACTCGGGTTTGACGGTTCCGATAACGGCTCGCATCATGGTGGTTTTTCCCGCGCCGTTGGGTCCGATCAAACACAGAAACTCGCCCTGATTAACCTTGAATGAAACATTGTCCACAGCAAGGACGCCACCGAAGCGGACAGTGACGTTTATCACTTCCAGGATTACACCCATCAGGCCGCCTCCTTTTTCCGTGCCGATTTTCTGATAAGTCCGACTATACTCCGCGCGAACCCGGCCAGACCTTCAGGCGCAAACCGCATGACCGCAAATAGTAGTGTTCCATAAACGAGTAGCTTATAATCGCTGATGAAGCGGAAGAATTCGGGCATAAGCGTGAGGATAATCGTGGCAACGATCACGCCGAAGACCGAACCGATCCCGCCTATGGCCACCATCGCGAGTATAGTGATTGAGGTGATGAACCCGAAGTCATCCGGCATGAGAAAGCGGGCGAAAAAGGTATACAGCCCACCGGCCACACCGGCGATGGCTGTGCCCATGGCAAAGGCGGTTAGCTTATAAGCGGCCACGTCCACGCTTACAACCCGGGCCGTGTCTTCGTCATCAGCTACGGCATCGAAAGCAAAGCCCATCCATGAATGCTTGATCCACAGGCTGAAACCGGTGAATAAGGCGGCAAGCACAAGGACCAGAATCAGGTAAGCGACTTTGTCCAGGCCCGGAGCAGGAATCCCGGATACACCCATTTCGCCGCCCAGGGCTTCCTGCTGGCGGACAATACCTAAAAAGAGAAAACCCACGCCCATAGTCGTGATGGCTAAAAAATCATGACGCACGCGCAGGCTGGTCAGGCCCACGATCAGGCCGGCGACACCGGATAGAACCATACCGGCTGCGATGGCCGCTGGAAGGGGTGTGCCGGCTTTGGCCAAAAGGGCTGCCGTGTATGCACCAATGCCATAGAAAGCAGCATGACCTAAGCTGATTTGGCCGCAAAAGCCGGAGATCATGTTCAGTCCAAGGGCCAGAATGATATTGATGCCGACGACGGTGGCCAGGCTGATTTCATAGATGCCCATGAGTTACCTGTCGGAGATCAGACCCTGGGGTCTGATCATCAGGACCACAATCAAAAACGCGAAGGCGATGGCATCGCGGTCCAGAAAGCTACCGATGTAAATGGTGCCGAAAGCCTCGATTATACCCAACAGCAAGGAAGCAATGAGGGTGCCCTTGACGTTACCCAAGCCGCCCAACACGATGATGGCCAGGCCTTTGTAGCTGGGGACGGCACCCATGGTCGGTTCTACCAAGTTGCTGAGAAGCGATATGAAGATGCCGGCCACGGCGGCCAGAGCAGAGCCGATAAAAAAGTTAAGGTACCGAACTTTGATCGTGTCGATACCAAAAGACTTGGCGATCTCGGAGTCGTCCACCGTGGCCCGCCAGGCGATGCCGACCCGTGTATTCTGAGCCAGGTAGGAAAGCGAACCCAGCAGGGCCACCGCAATCACGACCATGCCGATCTCAGCGGCCCGCAGGTTGATGCCGAGCAAGGTGATCTGTGACTGCAGCGGAGGATGGGTGTATGTCAGGGCGTAGGGCCCGAAAATCAAGCGGAAGATCTCCTCCATTGCAATGAACAGGCCGATTGAGACAATCAGGGCCACGTAAGGGGGCCGGTCAAGGATGGGCTGGTAGCAAAGGCGATACATGAGCATACCCACAACACCGACAATGACGGCCGAAGAAAGCATGGCCAAGAACAGGCTGCCCGTGGCATTGGTTATAAGCAGTCCCAGATACGCTCCCAGGGCAAAGAGACCGGCGTGGGCTACATGAAGAATGCGAAGCAGGCCGTAGACCAGCGTCAGCCCCACGGCGATCATGGCATACATACTGCCGTAAATTATCCCTTGGATCAACAATTCAAGGTATAGCATCAATTTACTTTTTTCAGATTAGATACAGTGTCGAGCCCATCTCACCAGGGTGGATATAGGAAGCACTGACCCCTGGGCAGGTCTGGAGTGTCCCCCCAGACCTTGATTTTAGGGCTTATTCCTTTGGCGGGGCAAGGAGTTTCGGGTCATCGATGACCGAGTGCCTATGCCAGTTGCCGTCTTTGACCACCTGGTTCTGCACGGCCTTCACGACCTCGCCCAGCTTGTTGAATGTGATCGTTCCTGTTGAGACCCTGAGGTTGGTTTTGGCGATGGCTTTCCGCAAAGCTTTAGGATTGGTTGATCCGGCGCGTTTCAGCGAATCGGCGGCGACCATTATGGCTGTGTGAGCGGAAGCGGCCACCATATCGACCTTGAAACCGGCTTTTTTTTCAAAGGCTTTGATAAAGCTCTTGGTTTCGGGCACATCGGAATCACGGTCCAGGCTGGTGGTGATGATCACACCCTCGGCAGCATTACCCGCAATTTCGATGAATTTTTGGGAATCATAGCCTTCTTGGCCAATGATGGGCACGGTCACACCGGCCGCCCTAAGCTGACTAACTAAAGGTCCCGCGGTAAAGTAGTACCCGGAGGCATAAATAGCATCCGGCTTGTCAGCCTTGACCATGGCCACGATCGAACCAAACTGCCTGTCTTTGATGGAATACTGGTATTCGTTGATAATCCTGATACCGAACCTATCGGCTGCACTTTTAAAACCGGCAGCCAGCGATTTCCCAAAGTCATTTTGCAGGGTGATGACGACGACGCGTTTTTTACCCAGTGTTTCACCGACCAGCTTGGCCCCGCCACGTCCCTGGACCGCGCCCAGGAAGGAGGTCCGAAAGACATAGTTGCCGGCACGGGTGATGTCCGGATGGATGGCATAGGCGGAAATATAGGGGATCCTGGCTTCCTGAAACACACCGGCCGCGGAACGGGTCGGACCGGAATAGCTACCGGATACGCCGATGACAATCTTGTCCTGGCCAATGAGTTTATTTGCTATGGGGATGGCCTGGGCCGCTTTGGCCTGATCGTCGTATATGACCAGCTCGATCATCTTGCCATTGACCCCGCCGGCAGCATTGATCTGTTCTACCGCCAGTTTTGCACCCTCTGATGCGGATTTGCCATCGGATGCAGCAAAGCCTGTCAATGGTGCATGGAATCCGATTTTAATCTTGTCAGCGGCTTGGGCTATTCCTCCTAAACCCCCAGCCAACAGAACGACAGCCAATACGATTGCTGAAAACTTTTTCATCATTATTACTCCTCCTTTTTTGCTTTAGTTTAAAAATTTGCTCATACCCTATTGGGTAACATTCTTTGGCCCTAATTTCAAAATGATAATTTTACGGTGCTCTGTCAGGGAACAATGATTTCGCAAAACACGGTCGATCCATCCACGATGGTTATTTTTGGGGCAAGCCCGAGTTCAGTGACCAGGACCTCGAAATCCTCAGGCCGTATGGTGTTGGCCCTAAAGCCGTCCTTGCAGACGATCACCCCATCACCAGTTGCCGCCTCGTCGATTTCCCCCAAGAGGCCGAGGCCGGCCTGGTGGCGGAACCACTCAAGACGGTCCGGCCAGAACTGGGCCGCGTAGCTTGAAAACAGGATGGTTCCACCGGGTCGGGTGACACGGACGGCTTCGGCTATCAGGTCCTTCTGGTCGACCTTGAAGGCCGAGATGCCGTTTTGGAGGCAGGCCGTTACGTCGAAGCTGTCGTCCTTGAAAGCGGTTTGGACCGCGTTCATTGCCGCCAAGAAGAAGGACGTTCCAGCAGATGTTTGTCGGGCTAAAAGCAGGCTGTCCAGGGATGTGTCGATCCCGGTGACGTGGCCCGCCTTGGTTGTCAGCCTTTCCAAGATTCGACCGTATCCGCAACCGAGCTCCAGGACCTTTGCTCCCGGCTTCATTCTTTCAAGTGCGAAATCAATTTCCGCGTTTAGATATTGTTTTACACGAGGCGAGGCGATCTCGTAAGCCATCCGTAATCTTTCGGCCGAGAGTTTCTTGGAATAATAGTCGAAGGCCGTCACCGCCATGGGCCATGTCCCTTCCCTTCTTAATATCATAATATGTATCCCCAATGTACTGATAAGGATTTATTAAATTTCTTTATAAAAGTCAATTTGTCCAATTATGATTTAAATACAAGAGCCAGTTTCAAAACGTTTCAGTTTGTTCAAGGTCAAGATAGGCGAAAATTTTAACCACAGGAATACATATAGTATTTCGAGGATTAAAATTTGAGCCTGACGCAGAGATTGGGCAAAATGGGACGTTTTGAAATTGACTCACAAGTCAACCGTTTACAGGGGTCGGAGATTGGGGCCCAGGAATCGGGGTCTGGGGTAAAAGATAAAAAGCGATAGGGATGATGCGCAATGGGTTGTGAAGGTCCATTGAAAAGAAAAGGTTAAGGTACTGAATCCTGATTCCTGTGAACAGGTTTGGACGGAAGATGTATTTGCAGTCTTAAGCCGCGAATTGAGCGTACCGGTGATTTTCCCTGTACGCCGGCAAAATGCCGGTCGCTCATTATTATTGAATATGGATAGATAACATTTGTTTAATTGCGGGACGACAATAAAAAATTTTTAAGGCCTAAATGATTCAATTTTTAATACGCTGCCGGCACTTATTGTCAGGATATACATATACCCTCCCATCGGACCATAATACCACTTTTCAAGTGTATTTTTTCTTTCCGACATTCCGACATATTCCTTTTTCATCGGTTCACCGCAGTTGTATTCGACCACAGCACCGGAAATCCCTCGTTTAACAAAGAGATTTCCGCATCTGAAAGAGGCGTCGTCGATGGCATCCACTGTATTTGAAATTCCAAATAAAAACAAAACGATAAGACTCATCAGAAATAATTTTTGCATTCTTTCCTCCCTGTATTTAGCGTATAAAAAATGATGGTTTCGTGAAAAGTCCGGAAAGAAACCCTTTTATGAAAAATATAAAACTGATATTTTTTACTTAAAATAACACAAGTGACCATGTATTGCAAATACTTACATTAAACCAGGCCAAAGAAATTTTCAAGCCGGGAGGTTTGATGGTCCGGGTTAAGGTCATGATTAAAACAAGAGTTGATTTATCATTACATCATGTTTATCGTTCAACCCAGATTCGCTCAAGAAAATTTTGCGACCCGTGAGACCGTTTACGGATCACCATTATCGCTGGTAATCAGGTTTTTTTAGTTAGTGCCCATCCAGAAACGGTCTTTTTGCCCGATCTCGGCGTTATGCTCAAAATTTTATCCTCGGAATATCAACTATAGGCCTGCGGTAAAATTTTTCGCGGGCCGCTCCGGGGCGTAGGTCCCACGGGCCGGAGGCTTGATCT
>JAFDFH010000103.1 GCA_019309945.1 Deltaproteobacteria bacterium | reverse complement strand
GCAATCATTCAACGTACGATAAGTACGCATCATGATTACAAAATTTGCACGCCTTAAATTTGAACTTTTTACAAAACCGTCTAAATCGGACTTTTTACGAGTTTATCATCTTTGGTTTACCTAAGTTTTCAAAGGAAAACCCTTCTTGACCTCACACGGTGTATTTGATATTTTTATAAATTAAACAAAATATCACCATATTTTACCATAGCATGGAAAGGATGAATATAAAAATGACTCGGAACAATTCTCAAAATCTATTTAAGCGGGCTTTAACGGTCATTCCCGGTGGGGTCAACAGCCCCGTGCGCGCATGTAAATCCGTTGGATGCGAACCCATCTTTATTGATCATGCGATCGGATGCTGGGTTTATGATGCTGATGGTAACCGCTACATCGACTATGTCGGTTCATGGGGCCCCATGATACTCGGCCACCGACACGCATCCGTGATCGAGGCAATTTCAAGTGTTTTAAACCGGGGTATCAGTTTTGGCGCCCCCACGGATCTTGAGATAGAACTGGCTGAAATGATTATCGAAGCAGTTCCTTCGATCGAGATGGTCCGTATGGTGAACTCCGGTACCGAAGCAACCATGAGCGCAATACGCCTTGCCCGGGGGTGTACCGGTCGGGATACCATCATCAAATTTGATGGATGCTACCACGGGCATGCAGATACCCTCTTGGTCGAGGCAGGATCCGGCGTCGCCACTTTAGGCATTCCCGGAAGTCCGGGAGTGCCTAAATCTTTTGTCGCCCACACCCTGTCACTTCCCTATAACGATATTGACAACGTGAAAAAGGTGATGAATGAAAAAGGTAAAAAGATTGCCGCCATCATCGTGGAACCAATTGCCGGCAACATGGGTCTGGTAAAACCCGCGGAAGGTTTTTTAAAAACGTTAAGGGAATTAACACATAAATACAAGAGTTTGCTGATATTTGATGAAGTGATGACCGGTTTCAGGGTCGCTTATGGCGGGGCGCAATCGCTCTATGGGGTAACACCGGATATTACCACTCTTGGGAAAATCATCGGCGGCGGGCTCCCGGTAGGGGCTTACGGCGGGAAACGTGAAATTATGGAGCATATTGCACCACAAGGACCCATATACCAGGCCGGAACCTTGTCCGGCAACCCGGTTGCGATGGCTGCGGGCCTGGCAACCCTTAAACAAATCAAACAACCCGGTTTCTATGATGCACTCGACGAAAAGGCAGCTCATCTTGCTGCCGGCCTTGAAAAAGTGGTTGAAAAAACAGGCATAGCGGCCTCGATAGATCGGGTCGGGTCTATGCTGGGACTCTTCTTTGCGGACCGCAAAGTAAATAATTTCGAAGACGCAAAGACCAGTGACCTTGGAATGTTTTCCTCCTATTACCAGGGCATGCTTAACAAGGGGATTTACCTTGCCCCCTCCCAGTTTGAAGCCCTTTTTGTTTCATCCGCCCATAACCTGGAATATTTAGAAGAAACCATTCATGCAGCCGAAGAAGTTCTTCAGACAATGGCTAAGACGAGTTAGTGTCCGTCCAGAAACGAGGATTTTTGTTCGAGATCAAGGCCTGCGAAAAATTTTACCACAGGCATATAGTTGATAAACTCGTAAAGAGTCCAATTTAGACGGTTTTGTAAAAAGTTCAAATTTAAGGCGTGCAAATAAAAAAGGTAACTACTCACGTAGTCAGGCTGAAGCTGTTTAGACTGAAGCTTGCATGCCTCTGGCATGGCTGAAGGGGTCGGAAAAGCACGATTGCCGTACTTTGGCGGAAATATCTGATTCTTGCATCAAACATGGCTTTAAAATGCGCTTTTTCCTAACACTCTTCAGCCTTCAGCCTATCCACCTGAGTAGTTACTAAAAAAAGTACGATATCACTTAAAAATGATGGCAGACAAAAATGTAAGTCCCTTTCAAATTTGTCGCTCATATGCTGATTTCCTCCTATTGATTTTCCTGCTGGACAAATACCATTCGATCCCATAACCACTTGATATTTTAAAAGGATAACATTGTTTGTTTCTTACTCAAGCGATTCATTGGCAAGACTGGCATCCTTCTTGCTGATCTGCAGTAACGACAGTGTGAGTCTATATAATCTAGTGTTACGCTCTTAAAAAAGGGTTGGCGACAAAATATTTTGACTGAGACGAATACCTCATATGAAAAATTAAATCCGAATATCGCCTGATCTTATAAAACGGGTCGAAATTCGAAACAAATTCAAATAAACTGAAACCGGTACGATCAATCTTTAAAAATTGTAAACATTCTTAAAATCAGCGAACTCTATCCTTCCAGGACCTCAGCGCTGATTAATAATGGAGCGCAGCCTTGGCAAGACCGGATATAATTTCTTCTACTGAAAGGCTCCTGGAGCTCATTCGCGGAAAAAACCCATCTTCACCTGAAGAGTCCACTGTCTCTACGCCTACCTCATACACCGACCGCTTAACATCCTCTTTTAAAAAAGTATTGCCATTTAGAAAAAAAATGACGATGGGCGTAAATATCGGGTACCACGACCTGAAAATAGTCGAAATCAGCCACACATCAGATAAAAAACTGGAATTAGTAAACTTTAAGAAAGTCCCCTTTGAATCCGATATTTCAATTGATAGTCCGATATTTCCTCGATTTTTAAGATCAATACTCGCAGACTTCAATGGATCTTCAAAAAATGTAGAGATTTGGAGCGCCATATCTTCAACCAGGGTGGAAACACGCTATTTGCGAATACCGAAAGTCCCAAAGAAACAGGTCGCCAACGCTGTTTTTTGGTCCTACAAAAAAGAAGTTAATTTTAATGAAAAAGAAGAAATTTTTGATTTTGAGGTTTTGGGGGACATCAATGTCGACGGTATTCGAAAGACAGAAGTTTTGGCCTATTCAGCCCCGAAGGAGGAGATTCTAAGACTGGAAAATATCTTTTCTAAAAGTGGCTATCCGCTGACCGGTATGACAATCATTTCGTTTGTACTCCAGAATCTATTAAGATCGAACTGGATTGACACCGAAGGAAAAAACTTGTGCAACCTTTACATCGGAAGGGATTGGTCACGCATTGATATCTTCTCAAATGGAAATCTGATTTTGTCACGCGGCATTAAGGCCGGCATAAAAAGCATGGTCGAGGCAATCCGGGAGGCAATGTATAAAGGCCCGGAAGAAGTCTCTAGTGATTTAATGGACACGGAAAGTGGGACGGAGTCCGAATCTGTTGATGAAGTCTCTCAATATGAAGCGGAACAGGCTCACAAAATATTCGATAGTTTCATCAACAATTCCCTTGCATTCGTGGATGAAGATGAAGGAATCAATCTCGAAGAGGAAGAGATATTCAAAATGATCTTTCCGGCTTTGGAAAGATTGGTCCGGCAGGTGGATAGAACCTTAGAGCACTATTCGTTAAACTTTAAGAAAGAGAGGATAGGTAAAATATATCTTTCAGGCCCTATAGGCAACCAGCGGCGGATAGTAGATCATATTGGGGATCAACTCGGTCTTGCGATCGATGTCTTTGATCCGTTTGGACCAGGTCTACAAATTTCAGAGGATATATCTATCCCTGAATCCGTATCAGAAAGGGAATCCTTTGCCCCGGCAGTGGGCATGGCACTTTCGAATACATCACTCACACCGAATTTCATTTTCACATACAAAGATAAAGAAAATTCTTCAAAGATTCGTCGTATCAATAACGCCGTCTTTACAATCTTGATCTTTCTGATGGCCATCAGCGTGGGGGGTTATATTTGGCAGGGCTATCGGATCTCACAGAAAAAGGCCCAAATTGATCAATTGCACCGTCAGGCTGGAAATATCGGTCCTTACCTGGATCAAAAGCTGATTGCGCAACTGGTCGAACAAATAGCACAAAAAAGGCAACGGGTGGTGGAAGTCGGCCAGAGATATATTGGAATGGCGGCGATCACTGAGATTTCCTCCCTGACACCATCCAATATCCGTTTGTCCAGTCTTATCGCTGAGTTGGGAAAAGTTATGGAAGATAAGAATAACCACCAAAAAAGACTATTGGTTATCGACGGTATTATTTCTGGTGAGCGTTTAATATTTGAATCCGCTCTAGCCGAATATCTCATAAAACTAAAAGGCTCACCGTTGTTTGATAAGCCGAGTATTAAAAAGAAGTCTATTGAAATTGTTGGCGATAAAGAGGTCCTTCGCTTTACCGCCAAGTTGGAATTTGTTTAGCTTTAATTTATGCCGGGATAATTGAACCATGACCGCCAAGAAGATGCCGACGTTGAGTATTATCAACTTTTTAATATGTGGGGCAGGTGTCTTGATCTTTATTCTACTCATGGTATACCCCAATCACATCTCCCTGGCCAAAATGGATTTGAAAATCAAGCAGATAACGACGCATACAAAGGAACAAAAAATGCTATTTCCCCTTTTCCAGGAACTTATGAAAGTATCACAGGAAAAAGATATAGCGGTTCTACCTTTCCCGAAAAAGGAAAAACTGAAACGAAATGAATTTGGCAAAATTTCATCCACCCTTCAGGAAATCGCTCAAAGGGAAAATCTCAATTTGGCGGAGGTTACACCGGATATCGACTCATTAATTGACGATTCCGGTCACCTGAAAATGTATGTAAAGTTGGAAGGGAGTTTTTTTGATTTGCGCAATTTTCTGATCCGCCTGGGTGAAATACCCTATCTTGAACATATTGAGCAGTTACAAATTCGGACCGACCAAACGTCTGAAGATATAGGAATTAGCCTCAAAATCTGGCTGGCACGGGATAAAAATATGTAACCGTTCACGGCTTGAAATTTGAGCCTGACGCAGAAATCGGGCAAAAAATGCCGTTTTGCAAAGGTCTCATAAACAAAGCGGCCTGGTCGCGATGGTCTCGTAAAAAGTTAAAACTTAGACGGTTGAAATGACGAACCGGGAACGAATAATTCTCATTCTCATGGCTGTGGCTGTTGTTTGGGGCGGTTATACCTTCCTTTATACTTCCCCTTCAAAAACCGGGATTCCGGGTCCGGCCGAAGAACCGGAAGATTTGAATCAGTTCGTAATTGATATGGCCAACAAAATAACAAATAAAAGCATCCTGGATTCCGAGGATTATATCGTTTCAAAAGCCTCGGCGGAATGGACTCAAAACCCCTTTCAGCGACCTGATTTACCCGTTAAAATCGGAAAGGATTCTGATATAAAGACGGGCCGGGGGGAGGATTCCACACGGAAAACGGAATTTTTTTATTCAGGCTATTTGAAAATGGGTGACCGGAGCCTGGCGATTATAAATGGAAGAGAATATGAAACCGGTGAAAGGTTGGACCAAGCCGGATGTTTTGTCCGCAACATTTTTCCAACCTGGGTGGAAATTGGAATCAAAGGAAAAACCGATACAATCATCATTCCATTGGAAGAATTTGCAGCACCGCCAATGGAAGAAAACCTTACGAGTAAAGCCGGATATGAACCCTAACCATCATTATAATAAATTTACCCTCGGTTTTTTGTGGTTGGTCTTATTGTTTTTTCTTCTTTGTGGTTGTGCCGCAAAACAGAAGGAAAAAAAAGATCCCTTTTTTAACAAATGGCGGCTAATGGCCGAGACATCGAAGGGACATTCCCCTAGAGCAAAAAAGCATGCCCAACCCGTGTCGAAAAAGAAATTTAAAACCGCGCCGGTAAAAGCGCAAGCAGCCGAAGTTAAAAAGCCCCTACCCACCCAAAAAACGACCCTAGAAATGCATAATACGGATGTTGCCGTGCTTCTCCGTGCCCTAGCCAGAGCCGTCAATCAAAATATTATCATCAATGAAAAAGTCAAAAGCAAGATCAATATCAACGTGCAAGAGGCACCCTGGGATCAGATTTTTCTGGGCGTTTTACGTACAAACGGACTGACCTACGGCTGGGAGGGAGATATTATCCATATCATCACATTAGAAGACAAAGATAAAACCTTGAAATTGCTGGAAGCCGAAGAAAAAATAAAGTCCAAAAAAAGAGAAATTGAAATGGTGGCGCCACTTGTAACCCAGATCATCAATATTGATTATGCCGATGCAGGCAACCTTAAGAAAATGCTTGAAAAGTTTCTCACGGAAAGATCCGAAGGAAAATCATTGGGCTCAGTTATGGTTGACGAGCACACCAACTCTTTAGTTATCCAGGCAATCCCAGAAGACACTGAAAGGATGATTTTTTTGATTGATGAGTTGGATAAACCAACACCTCAAATCCTGATAGAAGCACATATCGTCGAAACAAGCCGCCAGACCGCACGTGAACTTGGGGTACAATGGGGGGGATTGTATTATAACAGTGACACGGGCTCCTGGCTTGCGCCCGATGTAAACCCGGCCAACCCCCTGCCGCCTGAACCCGGGTATGTGAGCAATTTTCCCATTGATCCGACCAAAGCAGCAATTGCAGGATCCGGCCTAACGTTGGGTTATCTTGCCACAATCGGCAACAGTATTCTCTCCCTTCAGTTAACGGCCCTCGAGGAAGAGGGCAAACTGGAAATTCTTTCAAGCCCTTCCATTACCACCCTTGACAACCAAACCGCTTTAATCGAAAGCGGCGAGGAAGCCCCTTACCAAACCGTGGTGGATTTTGAAGTTAATATTCAATACAAAAGAGCGGTACTCAGTTTGGAAGTAACCCCCCATGTCATCGAAGGGGAAATCCTCAAAATGAAAGTCAAGACCAGTAAGGACGAACTCGATTTTTCCAGGACGGTTTTGGGAAATCCGACGGTCATTACCAAATTAGCCGAAACCAACGTAATTCTCTTCGACGGGCAAACCATGGTAATCGGGGGGCTGAGCAAAGATAAGACCGGCGCGCGTGAATCCGGGATTCCCGTTTTAAAAGATATTCCGTTAATCGGTTACCTTTTCAAAGGAACCGGCAAAACCAAAGCCAACGAGGAGCTGCTCATCTTCATCACACCCCACATCTTGAAACAACGAGCGTTTGCAAAACCGCTTGCGCAAACAGCTGCACCAGAATCAAAAGCGGCTCAAGGATCGGGCGACATCATGCCGGACCCCAAAATGTCTTTTGCGGTCCAGGTAGGATCCTTTTCAAATATAGACGATGCCTATAAACTACTCGCGAATTTAAGGTGGAAAGGGTATGAATCGTATCTTTTCCAGGCGCCCAATGCCGGTGGCCAAATGGTTTACACGGTACGGATCGGTGATTATGAAAATCTTCAAACGGCATCCCAAACTGTTTCGCTGTTTGAAAAAAAGGAACAGGCGACGGCCCTGATCACTCATATCGATTCACTTGCGGTCGTCACCGATCAAGGCTTTCAATAGGAACCAGTTGTAGCCCTTCCAGGATGTAACATTATGGATTACTTTAAAATTCTCAACTTAAATCGGGAACCTTTTTCCAATTCTCCTGATCCGGAATATTTTTTTCAGTCCAGACAGCATCTCGGATGTTTACAGAAAGTGGAACTCGCACTGCGCCTACGTAGAGGTTTAAATGTGGTAATCGGCGACATTGGTACGGGAAAAACCACACTTTGCCGCCAACTCATTCGCAGATTTGTCAAT
>JAFDFH010000102.1 GCA_019309945.1 Deltaproteobacteria bacterium | reverse complement strand
GCCGGCCTGTCAAAATATTGATGGTTTCGTAAAAAGTCCAACTTCTGCGTTGAGCTGCATTTTGCAATCATTCAACGTACGATAAGTACGCCTCATGATTACAAAATTTGCACGTCTTAAATTTGAACTTTTTACAAAACCGTCTAAATCGGACTTTTTACGAGTTTATCAATATTGATATGATTGTTAAAAAATCGCCCAACCAAAATGATTTAGCAGATGCCTGAAATCGAGGCATTCTGGAATTTGTTGCCATTGAAGCAAGTGTCTTTTTTATTTGAACTATTACACCATTCAAACGGCCCTGCTCATCATTGCTGTTCGTTTTCAATAAATAAAACTTGACGTCATAACGTCAAAGCGTTATAATGTTACATCAACTTAGGAGGTGACATTATGGCAACAACCGCAAAACGTGCCACCGTGTATTTTGATCCAGTTATACATAAGGCATTGAAATTAAAGTCTATAGAAACTTCCAAATCAATTTCCGAACTTGTAAATACAGCCGTCAAGGAAGCTCTTTCAGAGGATGCGGAGGACATCATCGCGTTTGAAGAAAGGGCTAATGAATCGCTGATTAGTTTCTCTGAAATGGTCAAAAGGCTAAAAAACGATGGCCGAATATGAGATCTTTTTCAAAGAATCGGTTTGGAAGGATTTAAGAAAGGTCTCAAAAAGCGATCTGAAAAGAATCCTATCAAGGATCGAAAAACTTGGAGATAATCCTCGCCCAATGGGTTATGAAAAACTCACGGGTCAGGAGCTTTACCGTGTCCGGCAAGGAAAATATCGTATTGTCTATTCAATACAAGATAACGAACTGACGGTTTGGGTTATCAAGGTCGGACATAGAAAAGATATATATCGCTGAAGCGAACATCTGTGTTCAGCGGACTCGCATAGCTCGCCGATGACACAACGCGTTAAGACAAAACCAGAATCTTCATGAAGAACTTCTCCGGAATCACCTGGGAAAACACGTGAATATGCTGTTGACTATTAAGCCTTTGAGGACTTTTTACGAGTTCATCAAAAATGGTATCTAAAAAAATTCTTAAAAAGGGTGGGTGAAAAAATGGCTGAATTCATCGAGTTGTTGCAAACGAGAAGATCCATAAGGGACTTTGAGGATAAGGCGGTGCCTCAGGAACTCGTCGTGGAAATCATCAATGAGAGCTGTCTTGCACCAAGTGCGCAAAATGGACAGCCCTGGCGCTTCATCATAATCAACACCAAGGAATGGATCTGGCGGCTTTCCGATGAGAGCAAAAAGAATCTTCTTGCTTTCATCAAAGAACATCCTGATGCGCCCATAAAAAAATACGAAGCAGCCTTACGAGACAGAGATTTCAACGTATTTTACAATGCCCCCTGCCTGGTTTACATTGGCGGGTCAAAAAAGAATCGGACTCTTCAGGTGGACTGTGCCCTTGCGGCCTGCTATTTCATGTTTTCAGCCGTTGAAAGGGGGTTGGGTACTTGCTGGATCGGCCTGGGGATGAATATAGAAGATCCTGAACTGCGCGAACACATTGGAATGCCCGAGGATTACCGAATCGTCGCCCCGATCATCCTGGGCTATCCAAAAAGCGTTCCGAAACCGCCTGAAAGATCCGCGCCACAGATCATCAGAATCGTCTCTTAAGAAGCCACGGTTGGGAACATGGGGGACATCCATAAATAAGTAAATAATTAGACAAATAGATGTATAAGGGCCGCCAATATGACAGGAGCCATACTTTCTTATCAACAAAAAGATCCAATACGACTTCCGTGCGAAATTGATCTTAAAAAATTATTTCTTGTCCCAAAAGAAAGAGAACGATTTAATAAAAAATGGAAAGACTTTCTTGAATCAGATTCGTGCAACAAAGATCTATTTGACCTTAAAGGAGACCGGTTAAAATATCAATCCGAGCAGCTTATCCCCACGAAACTTGATAATAGACCCCCACTTTTACTTGTTTTGGGAAATCCCGCCAGCCATTCGGTAAAAGCCGGAATGTTTTTTTCTTTTGAAGGAAATAAAAAAGAGCGCGTTCCTAAACTAATAACCCTTTCTATTCGGAAGAAATAGGCAAACAAATCAATGAACGACAGCCGCTTGGTTTATTCAACAGAAACAGGCCGAATCTGCCCTGAATGCGGTAAGCCGGTTTCCGCCTGCTCCTGCAAAAAAAAGAAGGCTGTTAAAGCCGATAAGCAGCCAACCGGCTATCCCAACGACGGCACCATCAGGATACAACGGGAAGTCAAAGGTCGCAAAGGCAAAACTGTCACAGCCGTTTTCGGTGTCCCGCTTGAAAACGAAAAACTTCAGAAATTTGCCAAAGCATTAAAGCGCTGCTGTGGTGCCGGTGGATCCGTTAAGGACGGAGTTATTGTAATCCAGGGTGATCACCGGCAAACACTACTGGATGAGATCAAAAAACACGGATACGCTGCAAAGCTCGCCGGCGGTTAAAATGCGAGGAGAAGCGGGACAGAAGGGAGCCCTAACCACCCGGAACCACCTGGGGTGAACCAATCTGGATGCCTGATTATCAGGGCTTTAGGGTTAAAATTAGGCCGTATTTTTGGCTTAAACCGCTGTTTCCAGAGTCAAAAGCAGCGGTTTGAAAAGAGGTCAAGCCTAGAAGCGGTTTCAAAACCCCTTCTAACACTGAATGACGGCGTTGCAGGCCTCTTCAAAATGCTCACATACTTCCTTGTATGCCGCGCTTTCCCATCGGCCCGCGCCTTGTCCTTGAGCGCGATCTGAGGTTTTGAAAGCGCTTCTACACATTTCATAGTGAGAGAGATTTTGGAAACCGAGAAAAGAGAAAAACTAAAAGATCATATCAAAAAAAAGATTGAAGGCTTAAAGGAAAACATAAAGTCTTATCAAACGCTTACCCAGCCCATACCGCCGGATAATGCCATTGGGCGGCTCACCCGTATGGAAGCGATAAGCAGCAAAAGTATAAACGAAGCCGTCCTGAACAAGGCAAAACAGACCTTGTCAAAAATGGAGCTTGTGTTGACGATGATCAATGATCCTGATTTTGGGTTGTGCCGTGAATGTGAAGAGCCGATTCCATTTGCAAGATTGATGATTGTGCCTGAATCTGATCTTTGCGTTCAATGTGCTGAGGCTAAGGGGGGGTAGAGTGTAAAGGGGTAAACCGATGAATCTGTCAAAGGTCAATGTCTGTATCCTGGATGTCAATGGGGTGTTGATTGATTCCAATTTGGCTAATGCCCGGACCATGGGGCAGGCGTTTACGGATGACCCGATTTTGCAGGAACGCATTGCTACTTTCTATTTAACACAGACCGGAATCGACCGAGGGGAAAAAATACGGCGGGTCCAAAAGCAGGTGATCCAAAAGCCCTTTAAGGAGAAAGAGTTCGATCTGCGTTGGGAAAAGCTAAAAACGTTTACCCGCAGGTCCATGGGCACCGCCCCTCTGATGCCGCGCTGCAGAGACATCCTGGAAGCGCTGGGCAGGCGAAACATCACCCGAATTGCGTTATCCAACACGCCACCCAATGAGTTACACGATATTCTGGCTGAACAAACATTGGATTGTTTTCTGGACATCATCCGAGGTGGCGGCAACTGGCCCAAATCCGAGTCTTTGAAACGGCTTCTGGATGAATTTAAATTTAACCCTGAATGTCTTTTTATCGGCGACGGGAAAGGGGATCTGTGGGCGGCCAGGGCTGCCGGTATCTCGTTTATCGCGATTGATCCGGACACCGGTGAATTCGACGGCGAAGACGGATTTACCGGCCCCTTTCAGAATCTTGCTGAATGGGGGCAGTTGGTAGGACTCATTCATTGAAGCTGCTGTGAGGAAGGTAGTTCCCATAAGTTAATCAATGAAAAGAATGGAAATACCTCAACCCATCTCCAGTGGTCTGATACTGTCCTAAATGAAGAGATAGGGGTCTTCATTTTTTACAGAAATTGATAGAGAGTGAAGAATGAATAGCTAACCCTTCCTGTATTTCATAAAAATAGAGCAGATGAACAATTATAAAATTGTAGATACACACGCCCATCTTTGCGATACCATTTTTGACTCTGATCGGGCGGAAGTCATTGAAAGGGCTCGGGATGCCGGTGTATATTCAATTTTAACGGTGGGAGAAAATCTTTCAGATGCAAAGCTTAATATTGAACTGGCCGAAAGATATCCTGAAGTCATGCCAGCGGCAGGTTTATATCCATCCTATCTTGATATAAGTCAGGCTGAAGCCTTGACAGCTTTTATTCGCAGAGAAAAAAACAATCTAATCGCAATCGGTGAAGTTGGTTTGGACTTTTGGATAGTAAAAGAAGAACCAGAAAAAGATATTCAAAGAAAAATTTTCAGCGACTTCATTGAACTTTCAATAGAGCTTGGTTTGCCTCTCAATGTTCATTCCCGTTCTGCCGGCCGGCATGCTGTTACCATGTTACTTGAACAGGGCGCACAAAAGGTCCAGCTTCACGCATTTGATGGGAAAGCATCTGCTGCCATGCCTGCTGTAGAAGCAGGCTATTTTTTTTCGATTCCTCCATCTATAGTGCGCTCAAGGCAAAAACAAAAACTCGTAAAGCATCTCCACACTGCCTGCCTCTTGGTTGAAACCGATAGCCCGGTATTGGGACCCTCTCCCAAAAAACGAAATGAACCATCCAACGCAGCGATATCCGTTGATGCTATAGCCGAAATAAAAAATATAAGAAGAGAAGAAGTAATTGAGACGGTTTTTGAAAACACCTGCCGCCTGTATGGTAAAATTAACCTCTAGTACGAAAACATTCTTACCTCAATTGGGAAATCAGAGGGACGCCCTCAAGTTTTGAAGATTTTTAACGGTTATTGTGCTGTCGGATTCCTAAGACCATTACGCAGAGAGTCAAAAAAGTCGCAAAACGGATTTTTCGCTGAAAAAAATACTATAAAATCAGTTAGTAAACTTGTACCTCGCCGCACAACTGCGTCATTTTTTGTTTCCCAACGAAAAACAGAGAAACCGGATCAGCACATCTTCAATCCGGTCACACCGGCATCCCGACCGGCGAAATACTGGTGACCGTGCCCAGCTCCATGCTGAAACCAACGCCTATGTCCCCACCTTTATCGGCTATCCAGAGATGATCTTTCTTACATTCTGGACACCTCCCCGATGCTCAAGAAAAAAGAGGAAAAGACCTTTTGGAAGTTCATGTGCAAGAGTAAATGCCTGGAAGAGTATGATAGGATTGGGAAAATAATGAATGCAGAAGGTTCCAAACCCTGAAATCGTACGTTAGAATTGCAAAGGTATTTCGTATTTGTCACTCACAAAAAAACCATTGTTTGCAAAAAGGGCGTGATCTTTTCGATTTGTGGCTCGGGTTTAAAGAAGGAAAGGCCGATGCCACGAAAGTCATAGAAACTTTCAAGGAATATATGAGGGCTGAAGGGCACAGATTAACTGCTGGGGATTACGAAAAAAACCTTGAGGCAAAAATGAGACATGCGGGTTTTGTTGAAGATGTTACGCCTCTATAGCCGGCCGACATGAACTATGACATTAAGGAGGCCTTTTCCCTGACAATTCAAAATATTATATCCCTAATAGATAGCGGCTAATCTTAGATTAGTGGATACCGAAACAACGATAGAAAGGATCTCATCCCATGGATATGACAGTGCCTGTAGCACGAATTAACAGTAAAATTTATCTCATTCGTGGTATTAGGTCATGATGGATAGAGATTTAGCCGAGCTTTGCGTAGTTGAAACAAAGGTGTTAAAACAGGCGGTGCTTATTTTTATTGGGAGTGATGTCGTTTTTAATAGGTTGCTCTCCAACGACGGAGGCACAGGCAAACCATGCTTCAAAGACAAAGGAGGGTTCTATGAGTCTTGCATATAAAACCGAATCTCCAGCGATTCCACCCATCGATGCAGCGGTGCCATCTAATTTTGAAACTGCGTCCTTCGGTCTGGGCTGATTCTGGGGAATCGAATCCCGGTTCGGGATAATCGAGGGCGTGATTCGCACACGTGTGGGATATGCCGGCGGTCAGACGGACGCTCCGAACTACAGCAGTATCGGTGATCATACAGAGACGGTGCAGGTGGATTATGACCCGGAGCGCATCACTTATGCCCGCCTGTTGAATATTTTCTGGAAAAGCCACCGGCCGACCAATCGATCCTGGTCGCGGCAATACATGAATGCGGTCTTCTACCACAACGAGCAGCAGCGCCAGCTGGCAATGGCTTCCAAAACTGCGGTGGAGCAGAAAATCGACCACACCGTTAAAACCGAAGTGGTGCCGCTTCGGTCCTTTACCATGGCCGAAGATTACCACCAGAAGTATATCCTGAAGCGTCATTATGACTTGAAAAATGAGATGTCGCGTATCTATCCGCACCACCAGGACTTTGTGGACTCCACCGCCGTAGCGCGCCTCAATGGTTACGCGGGCGGGCATGGCACCAAAGACCGGTTATCGCGGGAAATTGAAAGCTTGGGATTAAGTGCTGAGGGGAAGAAAGTGTTGATCGAGGTGGTCCGAAGGTAGTGTTTTTCGTGAAATTTCAATAATTCCTTGAAACATTTGCATAGTTTCGAAAAGTGTGCCGCCACCGCCACGCTTCGAACCGCCTTTAAACCTTTTTTACGGCTTTTAATCATGGAAATAATATGTTAAATAAAATATTTATTTTTCATCGATTTATAAATATTCTATCAATACAGGAGAAAGAGAGTGAAGAAAGACGTGATCGCGAAAGATGACCTCCTGATGTCATTGCGCCGCTTCAAAAAATCGTCCGGGAAAAAGTACAGCATAACAAGACTCGGGCTTTTTGGCTCTGCAGCCAGAGGAGATATGCACTCGCTTAGCGATATTGATGTGGTTGTTGAACTGGAAGATCAGGATTTATTTAATATTATCGGTATTAAACAGGATTTGAAAGATCAGTTGCATACTTCCGTAGATGTCGTCAGTTACCGAAAAAAAATGAACGAGTTTTTAAAGCAAAAAATAGAGCACGAGGCGATTTATGTATGACAAGGCACTCGTCCGTGAAATATTATTTCAAAATTTCGATGCATATCATCAGTAAACCTTTCATGTTGATCAATCCTCTTTTCTATCTCCCCTCGAAAAAAGATTAAAGACTGGAGCTGCTGTGCTGGACATATGAACATCAGAAAAAACCTTTTCCTGGCTCTGACCAGTGGCCTGCTATTGGGGCTGCCCTGGTCTGATTCAACTTTGTTCTTTCTTGTTTTTTTTGCCTGGGTGCCCCTTTTGCTGTTGGAAGAGGAAGTCCGACATCACGCAAACCCTTACGCCATATTCAACTACGCCTTTGTTAGTTTCCTTATGTGGAATAGCCTGGGAACCTGGTGGATTACCCAGGTCCAATTTGTGGGCGCCATCCTCATTATTCTCGCAAATTCACTGCTGCAGGCTCTCGTCTTCGGGCTGGTCAGCCGTATCCGGACAATCCTGAGAATTCCCTTGTTGTTCCCTTTTGTGTTCATTTGGATGGGGTACGAGCATCTTCATCTATCCTGGGACCTTTCCTGGCCTTGGC
>JAFDFH010000474.1 GCA_019309945.1 Deltaproteobacteria bacterium | reverse complement strand
AAAAAGTTGAAATAGATTTGGTGTAAGAAAATCCAGGTGGCATGTCCGTATTTTTACTTTCACTTCTGTTGCAGTATAATGATTTGCCGGAGAACAAACGGATGAACGTGTGCTGAAATTATCTCAACCCACCGCGAGTTTGTCTGTTAAACGTGGTGAAAAAATCGTAAAAGAGAATCAATATTTACTTCTTAACGATAAAAACTTATAAACTAAGAAGCGTTATAAGTTCTTGATTTTGCAAAGAGATAGTGTCTTAATTGTTAATTCACAATACAAGCTTTGACACCAATCTTTCTCGTTCTCCGATGCAATAATTCCGTTTAAATAAAGCTTGGGCCGGGAATGCTCAAGGAGTCTTCTTTAAAAAAAGACCTTCATATACAGTTGCGCTCCTATGTAGTCAAACTCGACGCTACCCTTGAAATCAACCCCCGGGTAATCAGAACCATTGGCCTCAATCTTTACACGCATTGCGTCAACACCGAAACCGAAACCGACGTGCTTCCAGGGAAGATACTCAAGTGCCACACTGGTGCTGTTGATACCGCCGCTGAAGTCACCGATATCAAGGTAGAAAAATTCCAGTTGCTGTCGGACGAACCACTTTGGCGTGATGGCGAAGTCGAATCCCATACCGACCACCGGCAGCGGCGCCGTAATGTCCTCCTCCATTGTCTCGGTTACAACGCCGCCCACGACCGCCTGAACACCAAATTCAATGGGCATGACGAAGAGGCCCAGCCCCAAGTTTAAATCCAAACGATCATCGAGAACGAAGGAATATTTGTACATGAGCTTGATGATATCATAATTGAAATAGGATGTTACATCCCCCGCCGGGATAATCCCACCGCCCAACTCGGGAGGAATATCAATCGGCGTATCGATTATACCGCTCGACTCGCGGTGGAATGCAAACCAGCCGAACTCCAGCTTGTGGCGCATGTTTTTGGTGAAGCGCCAGCCGCTCTCGATTCGAAAGGTCGAATTGGATGAATCGAGGCCCAGAAAATCTTCCACATCGAGGCTGATACCGACGCCGAGATTACTCCCGCCGAGGCGGAAGGCAGAGTCCTTGTTTGCAAAAAACCAGCCCAGGTCAAGGTACGCTTTTTCCCAGGGAAGATCCGATTTTTCTTTATCTGCAGCGAATACGGTTCCGGACAGGATTATGCACACGCTCAGTATATAAATAAAACAACAGCACTTTTTCATCGTTGCCTCCTTTTATTCTAAAGAGTTACCGTTATGGGTTGTTTTTTCCTCGCTGTGTGATCTGTTCCTCAAATGTGCCTGTCGCATCCGTTTCTGGTTTTGTGCCGCCGGAACAAACGGCAACGGTGGAATTATCTCAAAATATGATTACCTGAGATAGTTAGATGATACCACAGGAATTGTCAAATCTGTATTATGTCATGGATAGTCCAAGAATAAGGAGCCCTCCAAGACCGGTGCTTTCTTACCACTCCCACTTTCCCATCAACCGACTGCTTGCCAAAACGCACCAGCTTGCCAAAGCCGCCTCCCACCGGGATGGTCCATTTCTCGCCACTGGGCTTTTCCCAGTCCGCTGTCATGATTGGGCTAGAGGTCAGATACCAGCCATTGCTCAGGTTGTAGTTGAGGAAGTACTGGAAGGCGAATTTGTTTACGTCAGGATCGCTACTGGAGCCGGCAAAGGACCACATATTTTGCGCCAAGGCACCAACCACCCATTTTCCCGGCATGGTCATTATCAATGCAGCCGGCCCTGCTGACCACTTGTCAGAACCAAGACCGCTGGTATTGGTTGGCAATTCAGGACCCAATCCCCAGATAATTTTCCCCGGCTCAGCGGCTGTGAAAAATCCTTGATACTGAATATTACCCAACCCTGATTCTCTGGATGTCGAACCGGGAATTGAGATATCGCCTAAATCTTGGTCGCCATCATGGGCATCGATTCCCAAATAGGGGATGATAAAACGATTGATCAGGTTCATATTGCCGATCCTTGTTGGATAGACCGGTTTCACAATCAAGGCATCTGCACTTCCATCGTTATCCATGCCGTCATAATGGCAATATTCTATGGGCACACTGATCATGTTTCCCACTGGGTTTTGAGATTTTTTTGCCAGATCCTCCTGTCCCGTCGCCTGTTCTTCTTGGGCAGCCGCTGGTTGAGCGATACAGACAAACACTGCGAAAACTATTAGTATTAGCCATTTTTTGTTCATAATAAACCTTTCTTTAAGAATGTTAGGTTGCCGTTGGGTAATGTTCTTAAGAACATGACCCAACGGCGAACACGCCTATCAGAAAGACCAAAGCAAACGCTACAAGGCAAACTCTGAATTTAATTTTGACCAAGAGTCAAGAGCGGACTTGTGACCCCCTATTACAAGCAGTATACTTGAACGCTGCTAATCAGCCGGCGGCTTTTTGCGTCGGCTGATTAGCCTTGTCAGGCTTTTAGTATCCACCCCTTACTGCACAGAGGACAATCTCTCTCTGTTTTAGTCCTGTTCCAGAAATTTCTGCCTGGCGTAGTGAGCCTCTATCATTTTTTTGGTTTCAGGGCGCAAATTATCAATACCTTCATAAGGAGCACCAT
>JAFDFH010000101.1 GCA_019309945.1 Deltaproteobacteria bacterium | reverse complement strand
CCCATGCCCGGGGGGGCTTCAGCCATTAAGGAACCCTGGCGTATGGCCGTCAGCTATCTTTACGATACCTTTGGCGAAGCGCTTTGGGACCTTGATCTTCCTGTATTTAATAAAATAAGCAGGGAAAAGATAAAAATCATAGTTGAAATGATTGCCAAAAAAATAAATTCTCCCCTTACCTCCAGCCTGGGTCGCCTTTTCGACGGCGTGGCATCAATAATCGGCCTCAGAAATCAGGTTCATTTTGAAGGTCAGGCGGCCATGGAACTGGAAATGATTGCCGGCGCAGCGACTTCGGCAACCTATGACTGGGAATGTACATCCAATGACATATACCGCGTACTGACCAAACCGATTATTCGAGGCGTGTTACGCGATGTTGAAAAAGGAATCCCGCCGTCTCAAATAAGCAGCAAGTTTCATATGACCTTGATCCGCTTGTTTACAGCGCTCTGTGATGGTATTCGAAAAGATACCGGATTGAACCAGGTTGCGTTAAGTGGCGGCGTTTTTCAGAATTCCCTGCTTTTGACCGGTCTGATCGCATCTCTTGAAAACATACGCTTTGAAGTTTCTACCCATCACCGTGTCCCTGCCAATGACGGAGGGATTTCACTGGGACAAGCCGTCGTTGCGGCTGCAACGGCAAACAGGTAAAATAGAACGGACGCAAACGATGACGCTTAAATATGCCGAAGAATTCCGAGACCCGGTTATTTCACAAAAGCTTATCGATAAAATAAAAAAAATCAGCCGGAAAGAAATCCGGTTAATGGAAGTATGCGGGACCCATACCATGGCAATTTTTCGAAGCGGCATCCGGTCCCTTCTCCCGAACACGATTCAACTCATTTCCGGCCCTGGCTGCCCGGTATGTGTAACCGCTCAAAAAGAAATCGACGCCTTTCTATCATTGGCCGGAAGAGATGAGGTTATTGTGACAACCTTTGGTGATTTGATGCGAGTTCCCGGTACACGTTCGTCCCTTCAAAAGGAGCGGGCCAGCGGCCGGGATATTCGTATGGTTTACTCTACCTTTGATGCTCTCGATGTCGCCCAAAAGAACCCGGGCAAGACCGTCGTGTTTCTGGGCGTTGGATTTGAAACAACCGCACCGACCATCGCCGCCTCCATACAATCCGCCAAGCAGATGAATATCGATAATTACACCGTCTTTTCCGCCCATAAGCTGGTTCCACCGGCCCTTGCCGCCCTCATGGAAATGAAATCCGTAAATATAGACGGATTTTTACTTCCCGGACATGTATCGGTAATTATCGGTATGAACGCCTATCAGCCCGTTGTGGATAAATACCGCATTCCTGCTGTCATTGCCGGGTTTGAACCAACGGATATATTGCAGGCGGTATGTATGTTGGTGGAGCAAGTTGAGGCGGGAAGGGTGAGGTTGGCAAATGCTTACAAAAGAGCAGTCTCAGCCGGGGGTAACAATAAAGCACAAAAAATAATGGGGGATGTCTTTGAAACGGTCGATATGCCCTGGCGTGGTATCGGGACGATTCCGGAAAGCGGTTTAAAGATTAAAAAAGAATATGCCGCTTTTGATGCTGAGGAGGTATTCGAAATTACAGTTATGGAGACGGAAGAGCCCAAGGGTTGTGTCTGTGGTGAAATCCTCACGGGTCTAAAAACTCCTCCGGACTGCTCCCTGTTTAGAAAGGTTTGTACCCCCATGGACCCGGTGGGCGCTTGCATGGTCTCGAGCGAGGGAACTTGTGCAGCGTATTACCGTTATCATCATGACGAGTAATCGCCTTATCCCTTGCGCATTAACTAGTGCCCATCCAGAAACGGTCTTTTTGCCCGATCTCGGCGTTATGCTCAAAATTTTATCCTCGGAATATTAACTATATGCCTGCGGTAAAATTTTTCGCATGCCTTGATCTCGAACAAAAATCCTCGTTTCTGGACGGACACTATCTAAGACATTTTAGGATCGATTCAATGAAAACAGATAAGATACTTCTGGATCACGGTAGCGGGGGAAAGATATCACAGCATCTGATTACGGATATCATGCTTCCCGCCTTTGACAACCCCATCCTGGCCCAACTAAATGATGGTGCGATATTTGATTTAAAAGGAAATCGATTGGCCTTTTCCACTGACACCTATGTCGTCGATCCAATTTTTTTCCCGGGTGGAAACATTGGGAAGCTTGCCATCAACGGCACGGTGAATGATCTTGCCATGTGTGGTTCAACGCCACTGTATCTGAGCATCGGTTTGATTATTGAAGAAGGTTTTTCGATGGTCGATTTGAAAACGATTCTCAACGAGATGCGTGTCGCAGCAGAAAAGGCGGAGGTCATCGTCGTGACCGGAGACACCAAAGTTGTCCCCCAAGGTGCGGCTGACAAAATCTTTATTAATACATCAGGTATCGGCTTGATACCTGAAGATGTTCATATCGCCAGCCATCGGGCACGCCCGGGCGATCAAATCATTTTGAGTGGGAGTATCGGGGAACATGGTATCACCGTTTTGACCCAGCGCGAAGGGATGTCATTCCAATCCACATTGATCAGCGACACTGCGCCATTAAACCATATGGTTAAAAAGATGCTTGCAGCCGACAAAGACATCCATGTACTTCGAGATCCGACCCGTGGGGGTGTCGCCACAGCTCTAAATGAAATTGCAATCCAATCTGAAGTCGGGATGTCCATTTACGAGGACAACATACCGGTTAAGGATGAGGTTGCAGGAATATGTGAACTCCTGGGGTTCGATCCACTCTACATTGCCAACGAAGGGAAGCTTCTTGCGTTTGTTTCCGCGACGCATGCGGAAGAAATCTTAGCCGCTATGCGACAGGATCGCTATGGAACCGAGGCATGTATTATCGGAGAGGTCGTTGCGGACTATCCCGGCAAGGTATTCATGAAAACCCGAATTGGCGGGGCTCGAATCGTTGACATGTTGACCGGCGAGCAGTTACCCCGCATCTGTTGACTTTGGCTCATGATTTAACTTCCAATGCATCCCTTTCTTGGCACAAATGGCGTATCGGCCGTTTAATGCAAATATTCAATAAAATACTGCTTGTTATCACTCTTTTTGTACTTCTGCCCGGATGTGGTTTGAAAAAAGAAGTGCCCATTGAAGGCAAAACAATGGGGACGACCTACCATATAAAGATTGTCAGCGGGTATTTCGAAAACGTGGCCGCTCTAAAAAAAGATATTGAAAAACGGCTTGAAAGTATCGATAAAAGCATGTCCACATATAGAAATGATAGCGAAATCAGCAAGTTCAACACCTTAAAACGTGCAGGCCAAAAAGTATACATTTCTAAAGATTTCTACCACGTCATGACCGTGGCTAAAAAACTCTATAAACTTACGAATGGGGCCTGGGATGGAACCATAAAGCCGATCGTCGACCTCTGGGGTTTTGGTTCCTCGGAACCAAAAGAGGTGATTCCCGCAAAACAGAAGATAAAGGCGCTTTTATGCCCCATTGGATTTCACTGGATTCAAATTTTCGACGATCACTCGCTGGTAAAAAAGAAATCCGACCTATCCCTTGATCTTGCTTCGATTGCAAAAGGATATGCCGTTGATGCGGTTGCTGCGCTTCTAACCAGGGGCGGAATTGAAAACTACCTGATAGAGATCGGGGGCGAGATATATGCCTCAGGACGGCGAAAAGATGGCCGGCCCTGGAAAGTCGGGATTAACCAACCCCAAAAGGATGCGCCTTTTAATCTCGTATATAAAGCCATCCCCCTTCATGACATGGCTCTTGCAACCAGTGGTGATTACCGCAACTTTTTTGAAATAGAGGGAAAGCGCTATTCCCATGTTATTGATCCAAGAACAGGCTATCCTGTTCATAACGGGGTTGTCAGTGTGTCCATTATTGCGAACACGTGTACTTTTGCGGATGGACTCGCAACCGCGGTCATGGTCTTGGGGCCTGAAAAAGGACTTGTGCTTATAAACGGATTGGACAGCGTTGAAGGCCTGATTGTAGTCCGGGAAGATGAAGGTACACTGAGGGACTATTATTCAAAGGGATTAAAAGATTTGTAACTTCTCAAAAACTTACGGTTAAACCTACCAGCGGAGTCATCCGGTAATTTTTTTCAAAGCGGGCAACTGTAACGGTAAAAACCCGAGCTACAAATGCCTAACCCGGATAAACCGGAAATAATCGCCACAAAGGCACCAAGACACAAAAAATAAATGTTTAGTATAATTAAACTTCGTGTCTTCGTGCCTTGGTGGCGAAAATATTTATTAGATAAATCCTTCGCAAACATGATGTGATTTCAATAAATAGGTACTAAAATGCGCTAAAGTGCCTAAAATTAAGGATGTTAATCATTATATAAATAGAAGCTATAATTCCAAAAATACGATTAACACCGGAACCACTTCAATAGGATAATCATATATGGAAAGGATCATTTATGTGGAAGAAACCCTCCGCCTAACCAAAGATCTTATTCGATTCAGATCAACCCGTGCCAACCCGGACGAAATCAACCGCTGTGCTGATTTCATTGAATCGTATCTGAAAAAATATCGTATCGAATATCAACGCCTGAACTACCGGCAGACACCGTCTATACTTGTTGCCCCGCAAAGGGATACTGTCCCGGTGATGCTAATGACCCATATGGATGTCGTCGAAGGCCCTGATGAGCTGTTTGAACCCTATGAAAAGGATGGGAAATTATACGGTCGAGGCAGTATAGATGATAAATATGCCGTGGCCCTGTCCCTGGTAATGTTGAAGGAAAATTTACAAAGACTTCATAAACAGGGGGACCGCCAGAGCGATCTACCCTTCGGCATTTTGGTCACCGGGGATGAAGAGATCGGTGGCGCCAACGGTGCTAAAAAAGCCCTTCCCCGAGTGAAAGCCGATTTTTGTATTGCTCTGGATGGCGGCGGAATCGACAAGATCGTTATCAAAGAAAAGGGGATTGTGCACCTGAAGGTCATATCGCGAGGCAAGTCCGGACATGCAGCACGACCCTGGCTCGGCGTAAACGCCATCGAAAACCTGATTGCCGACTATCAGGTACTCAGAACCTATTTTAAAGCAAAGGCCCCGGATCACTGGCATCGGACCCTGAACTTCAGCCGCATTCATGCCGGCAAGTCCATCAATCAGATACCGGATTATGCTGAAGCCGTCTTTGACGTCCGGTACACTGAAAACGATGACATCGAGGAACTGGTCGAAAAAGTTCGAGACGACATTTCCGGTCAAATTATCGTTGAAAAAAAAGAGCCAATGTTTGTAGGGGGCGATTCGCCCTATCTTGATCTGTTGCTCGCTATTGCCAAGGGTACCCGTGTGGGTTGCGAGCATGGGGCCAGTGATGCCCGCTTTCTTTCCCAATCTGAAACAAAAGGAATCGTATGGGGTGCTGACGGCGATATGAGCCAACATAGCGCAAACGAATATGTCCACATCAACAGCATTGCCAGGCTATATGAACTGCTGGACCGCTTCATGCGGAAAGTGCCTGAAATAGATAGATGGTGACCACTCGTCGACTTAACTTTTGACATGCCCATGCGATTCTGATAAATGAATAGATCAGTTAGGCGTGTTAACGGAGACCTTTAAAAAATGGTATTTTTTGTTTAAGTTCAAGGAAGGCGACCAAATTTTAAATCAGGTTTAACCACAGGAATACATTGAATTTTTCGAGGATTGAAATTTGAACCTGACGAAGAAAGCGGGTAAAAAGGGCCGTTTTGCAAAGGTCTCGAACGATCACCCACAGGGGGTGTTATTAGAGAACCGATAACTGTTAACCGAAAAGGGAGGAGGAATAGATGATGAAAAAGGTTATGATTATTCTGACCGTACTTGCCTTTAGTCTGGCAGGTACAGCCCTGGCTGCGCCCAAACAGGGCGGTACGCTGGTATTTGGCCGAGGCGGTGACAGCGTTGGTCTGGATCCGGCTTACGAGACGGATGGAAACTCTTTTATGATCTGCGATAATATCTTTGAGGCCCTGGTCTTCTATAAAGACGAATCTACCGCCCTGGAACCCGGTCTGGCCAAATCATGGAAGATTTCACCGGACGGCAAAACGTATACCTTTTATTTACGCAAAGGCGTCAAGTTCCATGACGGCACCCCATTCAACGCCAATGCCGTAGTTTTCTCCATCGGCCGCATGATGAAAGACCGCAACGTGAAATTCTATGGGAAAGGATGGGAAATTCCCCCCCAGGAACGTCCGCCCGAATACTGGGTTTCCATGGAAATGGATAAAACCCTCGCTTCCATTGAGGCCGTCGACGAATACACCGTTGTATTCAAACTGAAAAGGGTTGAGGCACCGTTTATAGCCAACATGGGTATGGACTTTGCCGATATGATCAGCCCTACGGCCTTTCTGAAAAATCCCAAAGAGTTTTTGAGAAATCCGGTGGGAACCGGTCCGTTTAAGTTTGTTACATGGATCAAGGCGGACCGGATCGTATTGACCAGAAACAATGACTACTGGGATAAACGGGGCGGCCCCTACCTGGAACGGATCGTTTTCCGTTCCATCCCGGAAAATTCGGTTCGCTTCCTGGAGCTCAAGACCGGCAATATCCACATCTGTCAATTCCCCAATCCGGCGGATATTGAGCTGGCCAGGAAAGATCGAAACTTGACACTACCCACCCAGCCGGGAATGAATATCGGCTATCTTTCATTTAATCACACCAAGGAACCTTGGAAGAGCAACATCAAGCTGCGTAAGGCCATCGCCCATGCGATCAACCGCAAGGCCATTGTAGACAACATCTACCAGGGTATGGGCCAGGTCGCCAAAAACCCCATTCCACCCACCATGTGGGGATATAACAAGAAAGTCCCGGGCTTTAAGTACGATCCTGCGCGGGCCAAGAAGTTGCTCGCCGAAGCTGGATATCCCAATGGGAAAGGGCTGGGTGAGATTACCCTGTGGTCCATGCCGGTCCCGCGCCCTTATAATCCGGATGGGCGCAAGATCGGAGAGGCAATGGCAGCGAATCTGGCCAAAGTCGGCATCAAGGCCAAAATCGTAACTTTTGAGTGGGGGACTTACCTCAAACGCCAGCGGGAACAACCGGCCGATATGGATTTGTTCCAGTTGGGATGGACCGGTGACAACGGCGACCCGGACAATTTCCTGGCGGTTCTGTTTGACGGGTTAGCCTCCAGCTCCATCCGAACCCAATGGCATAATGAGAAGTACCACAGCCTGATGGTGCAAGGCAGGCAGACGATTGATCAGGCCCAACGCGCCAAAATATATCAGGAAGCACTGCAGTTGATTTACGATGAGTGCCCGGTTATCAGCGTGGCTCACTCTACGGTCATCTGGCCATCCCGTAAAAACGTGATGAACTTCAAACTTCATCCCACCGGATCGGTACGGATGAAAAACGTGTGGCTTAAGTAGCCATGGGAACCCATCCGTAAAAATTAGGTCAAAGGGGAAGGGGGCGACCGCTTCCCCTTTGTTTGTGCACTTGCGATGATTCTATTTCTTCGAACTGACCAAACCAAATAAACCATATTCGCATGCCCGCCTATATCATTAGACGTATATTGATTTTGATCCCAACC
>JAFDFH010000473.1 GCA_019309945.1 Deltaproteobacteria bacterium | reverse complement strand
CGGGAAAGTACTGGGCCAGAAGATTATTTCTGATTCGCATCCGAAGACTGTGCTCTTCTTTCTTCAGCCGTCTTCTCAATGACAGTAAAGACCGAAGCTCAATAATGCCAGGTGGCGGACTATCATAGTAAAGACATCTTCTCCTGGAAACCAGGTCTGCAATGTTGGCTGCGCATTTGGTGTCATGTTTATCCCAGCGCCCGTCAAGAAGCTCCCGATTCCTTTTGACCGCTACACCAGAAACAAGAACAACATTACAATCGCAACGGATTAAATGCCTGGCCAATGGCTTATGGTAATTGCCGGTCGGCTCCACTCCAAAGACGATTTTGGAAAGACCGTTTTGAACCTTGATTGCTTCGGCTGTTTCCAGTAACCGAGAAAAACCATCTATGAAACAATGGAAACAATGGGGACGTTATGTTGCGAGTTTAATTATGTTGTGAGAATTTAATCCCATCATTTGATTCCTCTTATCTTATTCCAAAACAAACTAAAAAATCCATCTAATTTTTTTTATTCATTTAATTCCCAAAAAGAAGCTTGAAAAGCATATTCATTTTGTTCATCTGATTCAAGCCCGACAATTACCCTCATTGCGGATTTGACAACTGGAACCATCATTTGATTTCCAGCCCTGATTCATCGTATTAATTCTTTACCATTCTTATCGATAACATTTTTACCATCCATTTTATTTCTTTTCTTTCATTTCCTCGGATATAAAAATTCTTTTCATTTTTTTTATTCAGCAATTAATTCAAATTGACTCTGCAAGTGTTTTTTCGAGGAAAACTTTTATGGAAGAAGTCCCCTGTTGTCACTGTGGCGGTTTTTTTGTGCCAAGCCCAAAGCATAAAAATCAAATTTATTGTATGAAGCCGGATTGCCGGAGAGCCAAAAAGGCGGCCTGGAAGCGCGAAAAAATGCGTACTGTCCCGGACTTTAAGCTCGGTCAGCAATTGAGCAACAAAAAGTGGGCCAAAGCCAATCCGGATTATTGGAAAGAATATCGACGGGAAAATCCTGAAAAAACCGAAAGAAATCGGCAACTTCAAATTGTTCGCAATCGTCGTCGAAGCAAAAAACCAAATGGTGCATCAGTATCCGATCACCTTGTGATTGCAAAGGTAGACGCGTCAAAACCTAATAAATTCAATCCGATTGGGCAGTATTACCTGGTACCGATGATTGCAAAGGTAGACGCGTTAAAAGTTAGAATATTTGAGATTTCAACAGGTTGCCAATAATTGCAAAGGTAGACTGGTTAGGTTTTCTGTGCCCCTTATGCTAATCATGTCGTAAATTAATTAAAAAGGAGGCGACCATGATTCAAAAAAAGATTCTTAACCCAAAACGTGTTCGGCGCATTGACGGGGGCTTTAGCTTTATCCCGCACCGTTTTCTTAGCGATGGATTTGCAGCGGCTTTAAATCAGCACGAGTTGTTGTTGTATCTGTTTCTGATTCTGGCCTCGGATCGTTATGGTCTTTCATACTATGCTTATGATGCGATCTGCTCGCTGGTGGCAATGACTGCTGACCAATATATTGAAGCCAGGAACTTGCTGATAGAAAAAGACCTTATTGCCTTTGACGGCACACTGTTCCAGGTGCTTGAATTGCCGGCCAAAGCGCCAAAAGTCAAACAGACCGCGCCAAAAGACCTTATTGATCTTGTCAAACAAACGGTGAAAGGTATTTGACATGGCAAAGCATATCAGTTTGTCCAGTTCATCGAACAATTGCATCCTTCGGTTGGCAAAGGCGTTAGAGGATTATTTAATGTGGATGATATCCGCAGATTATGCTTCGGATAGCATAATGCGCCATGAGCGTCTTTTAAATCATTTTCAAAACTTTATAACCAATCGAAGCATTTCATGGGAACAAGTGTTTACTTATGACACGTTGAATAGCTTTGAAAAACATTGCAATTTATACTTTGCTGCGAATGTCCTGCGAAGCTTTAGCCGGTATCTATTTAGACAAAAATTGATATCTGGCCCGATAAAAAAACCACATGTTCGGTTGCCTGATATCTATGAAGATTATCTGATTTATTATGAAAAAATCAAGCAGGTTCGTCATTCGTCACTTGTTCAAACCAGAAATGTTTTAGCTGGGCTCAATGATTACCTGACAAAACAAGACATTGATCTTGCCGGCATAAAGATTGAGCAGATAGACAATTTTCTGGCTGAATTTAACGCTCGCTTTATGCCGGCGACCTGTCGACACAACCGCTCTTTCCTGCGCGGGTTTTTAAGATACCTGTATTTTCACCGGAAGATTCTAAAAAGGGATTTGGCCCCTTTGATTGTCGGCGCCCCCATGTTCGCGCAAACCCAGCCCCCGAAGTTTTTACGATCTGATGAAATAAAAGCGCTGTTTGCCGGTCTGTCAACAGACAGTTGTAAAGAGCTTCGAAGTTCAGCCATGGTTCATTTGGGATATACGCTGGGCCTTCGCCCCAAAGAGATCGGTCTGATCCGGCTGGATCACATCTCATTTGTCCAAGGTGAAATAAGTCTTTTCGATCGGAAAAGCGCCAATCCCATCAAGCTTCCCTTGCCTGAAGTTACAATCAAGGCTATTGCCGCATATATTGTG
>JAFDFH010000472.1 GCA_019309945.1 Deltaproteobacteria bacterium | reverse complement strand
GATCCGTCGGGTTCCCAATTCAAAATACCGACGTTAAGATCGTCGACATTGAAAAAGGTATTACCGAAATGCCCCAGGGACAGGACGGGGAAATCGCCATCAGCGGCCCACAGGTTATGGCGGGGTACTGGCAAAAACCTGAGGAAAACACAGCAGTGTTTCGTGAAATTGACGAACATCGGTTTTTCCTGACCGGTGATATCGGGCACATTGATGAAGAAGGCTATGTGATCATCACCGACCGTAAAAAAGATTTAATTATAGTTAGTGGGTTTAACTGTTATCCGCGCGAGGTGGAAGAAGTTCTTTACAAACACCCGAAGATCGCCAATGCCGCGGTAGTAGGAATCCCGGATGAAAAAAGCGGTGAGGCGGTCAAGGCATTTGTCCAGTTATTGCCGGGAATGCAAGCAACTCAGGAAGAAATTTTGAATTTTTGTAAAGAGAATCTCGCTGGCTACAAGCGCCCGCGGTCGATTGAGTTCCGGGAAGAGCTGCCGACTTCATTGATCGGTAAAGTCCTGCGGCGTGTTTTGAGGCAAGAAGAGTTGGAAAAAAATGGGAATCGTTCCGATACAAGCCAATGACGGGCTGATCGACTATGTTCATCCTGAATTGAATGAGGAAATCACCGCAATTGGCGGGCATTATGTTCTGACCAAAGAAATTCGTATGCCCTTCCAGAGGCAATCCCTTTTATATATTGTCGGCCATGCGGTTTTCGATACCTCGTGTTGCGGTGTCGGCGGTTGTGGATATGTCCTGGTACCGGGATTTATCTTGAAATGGAAATATAAAAAGACGGAAAGCGGTCATTCTGTTTCACGCCTAAAACCTATCCGTGACCAAACGATTCAGAGAGATGTAAAGAGTTTGATCGAAAAAAGGGAGATTGTTCACCAGGTTCAATTCCCGTAAGATATTAGGCGCTTAATAAGTATAAGCGTAACTTCTCAATATGTTCTGGTAAGCCCGCTGCGCCATCCGGTCATTTTTTTCAATACGGCCAAAACTTGCAGTTAAGGGCGCCTAACAGTGCCCCGCGCACGGGATCTAAAATGAGTGTGTCCCTTAGCACAAACAGGCTACAATCAACTATTCATGCTGTCCGGGTCACTGTAAGCCGCCCTAAACTGCTTCAAACAGTTGCCCACTTTGAAAAAAATGACCGGATGACTCCGCTGGTAGGTTTAAGCATAAGTTTTTAAGAAGTTACGTATAAGCCGATTCAGGCACTTTTGACGTGACCGGCGGCCACGAGGTATAGGAGCACGGATTCATCGTTCAGTTGAAGCAAATCCCTGGCTTCCCAATCAAAGAGCGCTCCAATTCCGCAGCAGCCAAGACCCATCGAGGTGGCACACAGATAAATAGCTTGACCCAAACAACCCGCATTGATCATCGCGTAGCGGTAACCTCTGGGGCCCCAGAGCTTTTCAATAACAGCGAGGTTGGTTAAAAATACAAAATGAACCGAAGCATTCTGCAACCATTCCTGATCGAGGCATATATGCGTCATCTGGTCAATCATCGGATCTTTTGTGACCCTACCGGCTTTTCTTGCGAGTGCATCCAATAAGTAAAACCCAGGTTCAAATCCTTCTATATTTCCCGCTAAAAAACCGGTGGTTACTGAATGTGCGATGCTATATTCTGCAGACAGGTCGTTACTTGACGCCAGACATAAGAAGTCCAGAAATTCCATCAATGCATTGTAAGAAAGGGTTTTGGGGATGAAGTTTCTTTTCGAGCGTCGCTGCATGACAGCTCCGGGGTATTGCAATTCCGATTTGATCGTTCCCGTGCTTTTAATCGGAATCCACGCTCCAGGTTCAACGCCTAATTCTTTTATTATATTCGGATTTTTTTCGCCAGGGTCAAGGATTGTAATTCCTGATTCATATGCGTTTTGTATTTGATCGTATGCAATCTCGCGATTTGACACCTTGACGGAATCTATGATTTCAGGTGATAAAAGATCCATTTTTTCGGCTTTATCACCTTCTTTAACATATGTGCCGTTTACATTGACGCAGGCAAGGCATACTTCTTTTTGTCGATCAATTCCAGTTAAACGCGCCAGGGCCTGGTCACTAAAATTATAACAAATGCTAAATCTCAGCCCAGCATCCTTTAAGGCAAAAATGAGATTCTCCAGCACGTGCCCGGCATCCAGTAATACGTATCTGAAGCCCCGCGCACGGTATTTCCAGGAACTTCGGAAGAATATTGCGGTAATAAAAAATGTTGCGGCCAGGTTTGTATCGGCCGGGATGCCGCATGCCTCTGCTGAATAACGGTTAAAATTACTTTTTCGCAGAGATGTCAACGCCATATTTCCGATGTCATAATGATATATTCCAGGCTCAAGGTTCCGAATATGATAGGCCCCTAAATAAACTTCGTTCGGATAAAGAGCCCCGGCTGATGCCGCCGAACGAAAATAGATGTGTCCACCTTCGACCCGGTTCTTGGCGGTGAGGGTGTTGGTGAGGAAAAAAATTTGTGCTAACAGGTCGAAATCCAGCTCGACCGTATCCACCGAAGCACTAGTTTTCCGCATCAGCTCCCGAAGTGATTTGTCAGGAAATTCCGTCGGTTCTGGCAGCGCTAG
>JAFDFH010000471.1 GCA_019309945.1 Deltaproteobacteria bacterium | reverse complement strand
GGAGTTGCTGCGCACCATCGGATTCTCCAGTTCACCGGGAGTTCTGCGCGTTTTGGGAATCATCCCCATGCTGGGGGCCATCCTCAATTTCATCATTGGCATCTGGATGCTGGTAGCGATGGTCATTGCCGTCAGGCAAGCGCTTGACTATAAAAGTACTTGGCGCGCAATTGGAGTTTGTCTTATCGGTTGGATTGTTCAGATCGCCATTTTCGCTGTATTTTTTTGGTTGGTAGGGGGCTTCGAAGCTTCACAGGCATAATTCATATTCAATGAAGCTCCCCGCAGCAAAGCTGCGAGGAATTCTTTTGATTAAAAAAATTGGGGGGATTGATAACCGACAGCAATAGTCAAGGCAAAAACAGGGACAAGCATGCTTAGTAAAATCTTCGGGCTAAGGCAGGTCATCATTTCCTGGGAGATTTGTTTTTTTTGGATTCATCCTCCCCTTTTCTTTTAGCGACAAAGGTATGCGGTTGTCCCTGGTTTTCAGGCATTTTAATTTTTCCCTTTAAAAAGGCGTCATCAGCGACCGAAAGCTTGGCGCAAATAATATCACCGGTTATGCGGGCGCCGGATCTCAGTTCGGTTGTTTCGGTTGAATTGACATTGCCGTCGATTTCGCCTTCGACGATTACGTCGTGGGCTGTTATGGTCCCCTCTACCCTGCCGCCCTTTTTTATCCATACCAAGCCTTCACTTGCGACCTCGCCTTCAATCACGCCGGCAACTCGTATACTATCTTTTACGCTAAGGGTTCCCTTTATGTTTGTATCTGCTGCAATAAACGATTTTTCAGCCCCCGACTGGTCTTCCAGCCTTCTTAAAGGCATTTTCAAATAAATTTTACCTTTTCTAAAAAACATGCTTTTCACTCCATTGAATGCCTTTGCGGCATGACGCCTTGCGAGCTGTATTCTAATGCCGTTGCATTCCTGGATAGGTTGATAAAATTAGCTTTTCCGGACGAAATTTATGGAAAAATGATGATTTTGGCTTTGCCCCTGTGGTGTTATAAAATGTGAATTTAGATTTCCGTGCCCCTTATTAATCACTATCGTGATTAAAAGTCAAATTTATGATTTTGCTTTATTCTCCATAAAAATGGAATTTTCCGCTGATGGGTGCTCAGATTTTAATCCTCCAAATACGCTAATTCATTCCTGTGGTTAATCCACCTCAGACGGATCGCCTTCCTTAAACTTGGGAAAACGATCTAGTTTTTGTTCGGGCACTATGTATTATCATAACATCAACCTGTCGCTGTGAAAACCGCCTGAACGATCTTATATGGAATTTTATCAAAAAAAAAGCAGAGCCTAGTTAAAGACACTGCTTTTTCCGCCCTGAATAGCTTTTAATTTTTATTCAAGGCTTAATCCGGTTCGGTTGAGCCTACACCCATCCAAAGTGCGGAGTCGTCCGAACTGGTAATACCTATTGGTATGCAAATTATATAGTTATTGCCCGATCTCTGCGTTATGCTCAAAATTTTATCCTCGGAATATCAACTATATGCCTGCGGTAAAATTTTTCGCAGGCCTTGATCTCGAACAAAAATCCTCGTTTCTGGATGGACACTAGTTAGATCACATACCAGGGATTAAACCATCGTTGCATGGTTCAACCCCGTTTTAATAATGTCTCCTCAAAATGCCGTTGTTTTCTTCGATACTCATCTCATTATGGGTTATTTCTGAGGATGATCGGTAGAAAAGATGCACGCACATCCGGGCAGACATTTATTGAATGCCACTCCAAACTCCCTTTTAAAGTATAACCTTTGGAGGCGTATGGCCGTCACATGGTTTTTTATGTAGGTGTTGAAGTTGGATAGCAATTCATTGATTTAAGATAATATCAAAGCAAAAATTAGGCCAAAATCATCGAAATAAATTATCGTCAAATATTCTAAATAGTTATCTTAATGAATACTTTTTTGCACATCCAAATAGGTTAAAAAATACATGCCAAAATGTAACCTTAATTTCACATTCTGAAAAGTTTTACATAATATTAAAGCAATGCTGAAGGTAAAAAGATGGGTGGGTAGTATAGGCTAACAAGGGGAGCCTATAAGATCAGGATCCTTAGAAACTAACACGGGGGGACTTTAGCGAGCCCCCCCCGTTGCATGCTTAATACTTCTAACTCACTAACGCGTTCAGATGCTCAGCTCAGACTTCACCTTGACCGGATTTTGGATGGTGTCCCAGATGGGAGAGTGTTGGTTCACGTAGTCATGGAGTTCTTGCAGTTTTGCTTCAGGCGCGCTCGACTTGATATGGGTCTTGATGGTTATATCGTTCAAGCCGGGGCGGCTGTCGCCAATGTTCATAAATCCCTCCAGGCTTCCGTTTCCCGTAATCTCGAAGCTCATTTCATCGATATCAATTCCCATTGCCGCCGCGTTCGCCGCATAACCGACCGACAGACGAGCCGCCAGTGACGACAAAATCGTCTCGGCAGGACTGATACCAGAATCTTCCCCGAGAATCTCCCTGGGTTCATCGGTGCTTACAGTGTGATTATGTGTATGTGTAAACTTCTCCTTTCCAACGACATAGTTGGCCGACTTGTGCTCGGCCTTGAATCCGTTTTTCCATTTGGAGTTAACCGTAAACGTGAGTTTTCCGTTAGCAGGGTCATTTTTGACCCCCTCGATTGCCATCATGAGATCATCGACATTCACGCCGTTTTTTATTGTTGTCATAATATGTCTCCTCTATATTTCACCTAAGCTGAGCGTCTCAAATTTTGAAAACGATCTGTTTTTGTAATTTTTTTAATGAATTCTGCCTGTTAAATTTTCAAAATTTAAAACCCGTTGGGATTTTCAATTTCACCGCATCTACGGCGTCAGATGCCGTCCCGCATATCAGACTATAGCGGAACAACATCTTCCTTGTATCTGCAGCAATCTTGAAAATCGCTCATACAAGGTTTCAATAATTGATTACAATTTTATCGGTTCCCATTAACCTTGAAAGAATAGCCATTAGGAAGCAAGTGGGTAAACACCTATGGAAAGGCAACGGTCTCAATAAGTGTGACTAGATAAAGCAAACAGGACATTCGCAGCCGGGAAAGCACCAACACGCTTGCCTAATGGTATAGGTTGAAAGTATTACTTTGTGGCAGGTTGTCAAGGGGGGTGCAGATTTTCATAATTTTAGGAATAAGTCCAGTCGGTTATATTGATACGACCCTATAAGACGCCGTTGTGATGCCGCCTGGTATGAGGATTGTGCTCCATACAATGGTTATGTGATTCTTCTAATATCGAAGTTACTGTACGGCCAATTGGCAATCTCGGCCGTAACTTCTCTGATCACGTCGTAGGGTGTATCCGTTGTTTCGAATCGTGACTGATGGCGGAAGGCCATCTCTTCTAAGGGATTGTCGCGATAGCCCCTGGTGATCGTTCCAATGGCCCAGGCCGTTAGATAATCGTCTGTCCCCAGGTACTCCCACTGGACGATGTGGAGCAATTCATGGAAGTGGACGGCATCCCACCCTGCCAGGTCACGACGGATGAAAATGGTATTTTCCCAGGGAATGCCTTTAAGATCCCAGTTTTCGATATCTGATAGCTGAGGTGTACCCGTGTTGGCCAGCGGCGGAACCGGGCAGCGGTCGACAATAACGCGCTGAACACGCTGGAGCAAACCAGCCGGGTAGAACCGCTCCAGCTTTGCGAAATTTGCAGCCGCAACGGGCTGCTTCTGTGCGTCATGCTCTGCGAGCGTTTGCACAATCCATTTCTTCACGTCCGAAAGTAGTCTTCTGAATTTCTCCTGCTCCATTTTATCCTTAACATATTAAACCGGCAACAAAATATGTCATTCCGGCCGTAGCGAAGCGTAGAGCCGGAATCCAGTAACATATTAAAAGAACTGGATTCCCGCGTTCGCTGGAATGACAAAATGCAACTAAGGAGTCCGTCTATTTAATTGCCGGATTAATATTGATCTTGCAACAAAAAAGTGGAGTCGTGGTTAAGCCGCTTTTTTATTATTCCAACATTCCAACTCATAATTCGCGGGTGATTTATAGCCATTCGTAGAATGCTTTCTCCGGCG
>JAFDFH010000470.1 GCA_019309945.1 Deltaproteobacteria bacterium | reverse complement strand
ATTTGGTTTCTTCATGTGAACCTATTGAATGTAGACATCCAACTCGGAAACTCGCTTCATCTCGCCCCAATTTCTACTTTCCAATTTCAAGTTTCAAGCCGTGAACGGTTACCAATCTTCTTTGTTAATTTATTAGGGGAAGAGCATCTTTCCGCTTAAGGTTACGTCATACCCTTCAAAGTTTTCGGCCATCTCCAAAAACGCCCTTTCGTGCAGTAATCCCAGAAAAAACTGGACACCTTTGTCGAAAAAGCGATCTTTTTTCATGAGCAGATCATACCGTTCCCAGCGCAGGGAAATAAAATTCAGGTTCAGGATACCGGCCACAGGTCGTATTCCAGGTCCTGCATCCGCTCCACCCGATAAGATTTCCAGGCCAACATCCAGATGTCGGTAAACCTCGTGATGGTAACCATCGATATGGTCTCCGTTGATTCCTGCTTTATTCAATTCACGGTCGAAAAGAAGCCGTGTACCGGTTCCCAATGGACGGTTGACGATTTTTATATCCGGCCGGGCAAGATCAGCAATAACTGATATTTTTTTTGGATTCCCCTTTTGTACCAGGAGACCTTGTTCGCGCTTGCAGAAATTGACGACCGCCGGCATCCGATCCAGTTCTTGAGTGGCAAAATCAAAATTATATTCCGCTTCATTTTCCTGAAGCAGATGGCTTGAGGCCATGTGACAAAGATTCTGCCGAAGCGCCTTCAACCCTCCCATGCTCCCCAGGTTTCCAAAAACGGCAACAGGATCGGGGTGGATTGTATTGAAAAGGGAAATAGTCCGGTCCAGAAGAATATCGTTACTTCCGGTAATTATAAGTAATCCCTGGTTGAAAGGTGGATGGGTTGCAGTTTCAGGATAATTGATGGTATGGGTTTCAATCCATTGATCGACGAGATGTCCCGGGAAAAGCCATTTACCCGTGATTTTAGTTGCAGGCAGTCCTTTTTCGGAGACAAGGGTGTAAACCATTTTTTCATTAACACCCAGAAGCTGAGCAACCTCTTTTGTAGAAAGCAGTTTTTTCATTTTGCAAAGGTCTCTTTATGAATTCATGAGTTGACTGAAAATACGAAGTTCCAACACACACGCTCTTTAATATCTTACCCATGTCGCCAGACATCAGATAATCGTCCTCTATATACCTATAATGTTATTTTGTGTCAATATAGTAATATTAATAATCTAATAATAGCATAAAATAACTATAAAAAACTAAATACAACAAATCGATATGAAAAATTTTTCATTTGGTGGCCCACAATGGTTCAGGTCATTGAACTTGCTGACTTCAAAATAAAAGTAACTTCTCAAAAACTTATGGTTAAACATACCAGCGGAGTCATCCGGTAATTTTTTTCAAAGCGGGCAACTGTTTGAAGCCGTTTAGGGCGGCTTACAGTGACCCGGACAGCATAAATCGTTGATTGTAGCCTGTTTGTGCTAAGCGACACATTCATTTTAGATCCCGTGCGCGGGTCACTGTTAGGCGCCCTTAACGGCAAGTTTTGCCCGTATTGAAAAAAATTAGCGGATGGCGTAGCGGGCCTACCGGAACATATTGAGAAGTTACAAATAAAAGAAACAATTCTTTGAAATATTGATATTTTTTTGATAAACACATAGGTAAATGATCAATCCTTGAGACCTTTATTTCGATAAATTTTAGAACCTACGGTTATGGATCATGTCTAAAATAGGATTTTCTAAAAATCGTCCGAGACTCGATCCAGAATTGTGGGTAGACCAGTACGGAGATTACCTTTTTCGGTTCGTACATTCGAGGGTTCGTGACTCCGAAGTTGCCGAGGACCTTGTCCAGGAAACATTTCTATCAGCCCTTCGTTCACGCAAGACATTCGATGGCCGTTCGGCCGAGCGCACCTGGCTCACCGGAATTCTCAAGCACAAGATTGTGGATTACATTCGAAAGAAAAGCCGAGAGCTGCCCGTCGACGATATTGAATCTTTAGCAGACCTTTCGGAAGAGTTTTTCGACGATAAAGGGCGCTGGAGAGTCGGACCCGTCAAGTGGGCCGTTGATCCAACAAAACTTTATGAGCGAAAGGAGTTCCTGGAAATTGTTCACCGATGTTTATCTAAACTCACTGATCGCTTGTCAAAAGCCTTCACACTACGGGAAATGGACGGGCTAAGCACTGAAGAAATCTGTAAGGTTTTAAATATAACAGCGACCAATTGTTGGGTCTTGCTTTACCGCGCACGCATGGGAATGCGTCACTGTTTGGAAGTCAACTGGTTTGGTAAAATACCAGGAAAGGAGACATAATGCTCACTTGCAAGGAAGCCACGCGGCTCGTATCAGAATCTCTGGATCACAAATTGCCCCTTCGCCAGCAAATGGCCGTACGGGTACATCTTTTAATGTGTAAATTCTGTGCCCGGTATCGCAAGCAGTTGCTGATGTTGAGAGATTTGGCCGAACACTCCTTTTACCTTGAGGAGATGCAACCCCACGTTGCCCTGCCACAAGAAGCCCGAGAACGTATCCAACGTTCCTTAAAACAGTTGCGTTCGGTCTGAATCCTTTTTAAATCGCATCTTTTTCATGATTTTATAGCAGATTTTAGGTCGTATTCTTCCCCGTGTATAAAACTT
>JAFDFH010000469.1 GCA_019309945.1 Deltaproteobacteria bacterium | reverse complement strand
CCGAAATAGATTTCCGGATAATGGGGTAGATTGGGCAGAAAAATGGCTACCCGATCACCTTTGCGGATGCCTCGTGAGGCCAAAAAATTGGCTACCCGGTCGGCAGTGTCCTTGACCTGGGAAAAGGTCCGTGTGCCGTCACTGAATATGGTGTACACCTGGTCTGAAAAATTGTGGGCTGATTGATCCAATATGGAGAAAAGAGGCTTTTCAAATCCTGAAATTTCATGGGAAACACCTTCGGGCCAATTGGGGGTAGACCAGGGTTTTCTTTCCATGTCGATATCCTCCTATCGCTGTTGGTCGTGGGGCAGGTTTTAGCGGGAAAAAAATGGAATGTAGCGCAGCGCAGTCCCGCCGGGGTGGAATTTACGGAATCGCAAAAATGATGAGCCAGTTTCAAAACGTTTCAGTTTGTTCAAGGTCAACGAAGGCGATCCGCCTGTGGCGGATTAACCACCCCAGTACGATCTTCCGGACCTACGGGGCAGGCACGAATACATTAGCGTATTTTGAGGATTAAAATTTTCGCCTGACGCAGAGATTGGGCAAAATGGGACGCTTTGAAACGGCTCTGATTATAATAATATGGTCCTTAGATGTCAACATATATGAAGCCTGACCGGTGCCGGTGATTAAAAGAACCTATTCCCGGATCGTGACTTTTCCCCCGATAAGGTCGACATCAAGCTCTCCGGTCCCTGCCTCACTGATGAAAACATTTCCGAACACCTCTTTGATGTCAATGTCCCCAGAATCATCAGTCACGGTGATATTCCCGTCGATGTTCCGGATCTTAATATAGCCTGACCCGTCGGCAACGACGACATCACCTTCGACGTGATATATTTCGATGAATCCTGAACCGTCCTTTACCGTAACCCTGCCTTTGATATCTTCGATGACAATACTTCCGGAGCCGTCATTAACCTTCACGTTGCCGATTATTGTCTCGATTTCAATCTTGCCGGTATCGTCATCAATTTCCAGATTCCCCCAAAAATCCTTGACACGAATGGGGCCTGAAGCGTCGGTAATTTTCACATCCAATTTGCTCGGGACCGTAATCGATAAATTGATCCTGGCCTCTTTTTTATTCATCGAAGACATTCCGACTTCACTCCGCAAGATGGCTTTATTCTTTCTCTTTTCCAAATTCAGCCGGACATTTTCTTCGATAAACGTCGGAAGCGCGTCGCGCTTGAAGTCTTCAACTTCAATTTGAGCTGCTACCCGGATGGTCTCCAAACCCGCAACAGAATTTAGATCAAACGATCCTGCTCCGCAGATTATTTCAAGCCTATCGATTCCTTCGGCAGACAGCTCGATCTGCTGAGTTTGATGGACCGTTTCAGCAAGTGCTAATGCGGGCAAGAGGATAAACAAAATCACGATTGCACGTCTCATCGTTGTCTCCGACGGGTATATTGCCCCAGACATTTTCCATACAGGGTTCAATCCGGTTTAGGGTTTTCGCCAAAATAAGGTTTAACATTATCATACCATAAAAATACCATAACGCGTCTGCAGTATCAATTTAAAAGACAGGTCCATTCTTCACTTTTCATTCAGGGACCGCCAGATTTCAACAGCCGAATCCACCTCCAGGTCGCTATCCTCACCGATGTTACGCAGGCAAGCATGCCGTCCTTTTGAAAGAGTGCGTCATAGTTCCCGCCCATATCGCACAAGTCGACCGCCGAAGTCGACTCCGTTAAAAGTCCTCACAACCTGTCCTGATTTAGCAGGTTAAAATTTTATGGTCAAACAGTCCGTCGCGGGAATAATTAGAAAAGCGATTTTTCGATATGGAGGCGCAAGATCCGGTGAGAGCCGCGTCCGTTATTCTACGGGATTATGAAGCCGCTGCAAAAAAAGTTTGGCTTTAAAGATAAGGTTTCATTGCCCGGTAAAATTTTTGCGCCATCCGGGTGTATCCCCTGCCATTGGGATGAATCCGATCGTTCATCAAGCTTTTGTCGCCGATAATTCCGTCGAATATGTTAGGGATCAACAGGGCCTGTGTTTCCTTGCACACCTTCTGATACATTTCGCCGAAGCCGCGCCCCCAGAAAGGGATGCTGATTCCGCCGACGATCACCAACGCGCCCCGGTTTTGAATCGAAACGATGATGTTTTTTAAGTTTTGATAAGCGGTTTCTTTCGATATCCTGTTCTTCAGATCATTGCCGCCCAGGGTGATCAAAACCATCCGGGGCGATTTGGCCAGGACATCCTCCTCCAGCCTGGCCATTGCCATTGCGGTCGTATCTCCCGGAACGCCGGCATTGATGATCGGCTTTAAAATCATGCGGGCTAGCTGGGAGGGGTAGTCCATATTTTCAGCGGCGCCGGTTCCGAAGGTCAGGCTGTCACCAAAGCAGATGATGTTTTCTCCGGTGGGCTGTGAATTTCGAACCGCCGGCCGGGAAAAGAAAAATTTGTAACCGACCAGTAAAACCAGGACAGCCAGGATGGGAAGGATGATTTTCTTCATATTTTTACTTTAGGGTCTGAAAATAAAGTAACCGTTCACGGAACGTTGAAATTAGAAATTGGAAATTTGGCCTTCATGCTTTTGAAGTGCTGTCGATGATCGTATTATCTGATAGCCCATGGTGTTCTGAAGCTTTTTGTT
>JAFDFH010000100.1 GCA_019309945.1 Deltaproteobacteria bacterium | reverse complement strand
GCCTATTTGATAAAAAGGGGATCGACCAAACTCTCCCATCCTTAAAAGCGCCCAAAGAAACTGAGGGCCCTGAGATCGAGGATTTGGAAATAGAGGCTAATGCAATTGAGCCCGTGGAGGTTGAGGAGCTTATAACTGAAACCCCCGAGATTGAAATTCCTGAATTTGAAGATCGTGGCTTAGAGGAAGAAGATCTGGCTGATTGAACTGGATATAAGTTTTCATTCGGGGAAAGAGGTCACCGTGATAATTTCGCAGAAGAAAAAAGAATTGATAGAAATCCTTCAACCGGGTTACACCTTAAATAATGTTCAATTTTACACACCTTATGCCATTCTTACCGGTGCATGTTCCGTTGATTCAAATACAAAAATCGGAACAGGACCCAAACGGGGCGATCATAGTCTGGATATTTGGGTTAAAACGAATTGAGCGATCTGCTTTTTTTCAACACTTGAGGGAAACAGTCTGGAATGATAAGAAGAAGTTGGAGCTGAAATTATGGCAGTCGTCAACATTAGAAATCGAGAAATAGAGGCCAAAATAGTATATTACGGGTGTGGCCGGTGCGGGAAAACAACGAATCTAGAATATATTTTCAAGTCCTACAAGAAGCAAGTCAGCGGTGATATGGTTTCAGTGACCACTGAGGGTGACCGCACCCTTTTTTTTGATTTTCTGCCCCTGGGACTTGGTAAAATACTGGAATTTGATGTCCGGGTTCAATTGTATACGGTTCCGGGTCAGGTACAATACAGTTCCACCCGGAAGCTGGTTTTGAAAGAAGTTGATGGGATTGTCTTTGTTGCTGATTCGCTGGAAATCCGGCGCAAAAAAAATATGTTGTCGTTAAAAGACATGAATGATAATCTAAAAAAATATGGTCTCAGTATTTTTAAAATTCCGCTTGTGATGCAGTTTAACAAAAGGGACCTTACCAAGCAGGGTCTTCCCTTGATGTCTATCGACCAGATGAATAAAGATTTGAATCATCAACTTAAAGTCCCTGCATTTCCAGCCAGTGCCGTTACCGGTGAAGGTGTCGGGGCAACAATAAAAGAATGTTTGAAGTTAACGATGATATCTCTTAGGAAACAAATGAAGCAGGGGTAAAAAGAGTTTTCATGAACCCTAATACGGCCCTTTCCGGCAATCTAAATTTTCTCCATCTGGGCGATGTGCTTCAGCTTCTGGGCTCAAACGGTGTTACGGGCATTTTGCGCATTAAGAGCAAATACACCTCGAATCCAGGGTTGATATATATCGAGAAGGGAAACCCGATAAACGCTTTATGTGGTTCGGAATCCGGGATTGATGCCATTTATGCTCTCTTTGGATGGATTGAAGGCGAGTTCGAATTCAGCAGCGAACACGTCACAAGCGAAACCGCAATCACCAAGAACCGGATGGAGATTATATTAGACGGTTTAAGGATGCTGGATGATGGTCAAATCAAAAAGCTGGGACCTGAATCTTTAGGACAACCATCAACCTTCCTTTCCGATAAGACAGGCGGGCCTCTCATCAAGGGCCCGCTTATGGATTATATGTACATCGTTGATGAGGAAGAATTCGATAAAGGTCGTCATATTGTTACTGAAAAAATGCACGGCAATTGGATCTGGATTATTATGGAAGGTCTGGTGGATATCGTGAAAGAAACACCTGATGGCCCAGTGACCATGCTGACATTGAGTGATGGTTCATTTATCGGAAGTGTTGCGTCCTTTTCACGTGAAGGTAATATACGAAGTGTGACCGTCATTGCGAGAAGCCATGTTCATTTAGGCGTATTGGACTCCCAACGACTTGCTACCGAGTTTTCCTCCATGTCCCCCGAACTCAGGGGCATTATCACAAGTCTGGACCGAAGGCTGAGACAGGTAACGGACAGAGCAACCGACATTTATTTTAAAAAGGACCACTTAGAAGAATTCATCAAAGATAAAAAGCCGCTCATTAAACAGGGTGAAAAAGACGCAAAATTATTCAATATCACTCAAGGGGAAGCGTTTGTCGTTAGGCAGGTGGACAAAGAGTATATTCCGCTGGCCCGCCTTTATAAAGGGGATTTTTTTGGGCGGCTTCCCTTTCTTGAAATGGGACATGAACCTTATACCGCCTCGGTTTTCGCCTCAGAAGAAAATATCAAATTCAGTGAAGTGAACCCGGATGACTTGCAACAGAACCATGATGGGCTTTCCATAACATTCAGAAATTTTATTGAAAATCTTGGAACCTGCATTTCAGCAACCAGCAATCAGGCATGTATTTTTCTTAAAGAAGCCGGAAATAAGAAGTAAATTTAAAGAGTTACAGGATAAGCGATATGACCCTAAAAGAAAAAAGAAGACATGATCGAATCAGCGCCCTGAATCTTCTAAATTACGTATGTCTCGACGAAGACAACAACTTCGTACAACAGGGAATGGGAAGGACTTTGAATGTATCTGAATCCGGTATTCTGCTTGAAACCCATGTTGCCTTTGATCGTCAACTTACTGTGATGCTGACCATTGGCCTGGAAGACGATCTGGTGGATATCAAAGCAAAGGTTATTTTTTCAAAGAAAAATCCGGAAGGGAAGTTTGAATCCGGAATCGAGTTCATTGAAAAAAATGAAACTGCAAGTTTAGTTCTATCCGAATATATAAAAATGTTCAAGACATTGTAAAAATGTTTGATATCTCTTACCGAGAGACAGATATCCCTTTATGAAGATCGGTGTTATATCTGATACTCATCTTTCATCGCCCTCCAAAGACCTTTCCCGATTGATGGAAGGAATTTTTAAAGACGTTTCAATTATACTCCACGCCGGTGATTTAACGCGAATAGGGGTGCTGGATGCATTTTCAGGCAAAGAGACAATTGCCGTCTGTGGAAACATGGATTGCTCTGGTGTAACAAGGCGATTGCCGAAAAAGGAAATTATAACCATTGACGCCTATCGTATTGGACTGATCCATGGGTGGGGATCTCCTAACAAAATTGAGGATAGAATTATAAACACTTTCACGAATGTTCAAGCCATTGTTTATGGACATAGTCACAAAGCGGCAAACCACATAAGAAATGGAATCCTGATGTTTAACCCGGGTGCGTTTTCAGGAACTTTCATTCTGGGACGAAATCGTTCCGTTGGTGTGATGACAATAGGTGACGGGATCAGGGGAACGATCGTGAATATTTAATGTATCTCTTGTGTTAGGCGCCTAATAATTATTTTTGTGTTGTAATATTTCAGCCACTAAGTCACCAAGGCACGAAGAAAGAATAATAAATATATCCTTTGTGTCTTAGTGCCTTTGTGGCAAATATTTTTGGTGCCGGCTTGTCCGGGTTAGGATGTTATTATGAGTCAACCTCTATTTGAAACCGATTTCCCGGAATTGAATCCTGTAAAAAGGGGCAAGGTAAGAGATCTATACGACCTTGGCGACTGTCTTTTAATGGTAGCAACGGACCGATTATCCGCTTTTGATGTCGTCATGCCGGATCCGATACCGGACAAAGGAAAAGTTTTGACCCAAATTTCAATTTTCTGGTTTAAAATCATGCAGCCTTTGGTGCAGAACCACCTCATTTCCAGCAATATAGAGGAATATCCGGCGACATGTAAACCTTATGCTGAAATCCTTCAAGGAAGGAGTATGCTCGTAAAAAAAGCAGAGCCACTTCCAATTGAATGCGTTGTCAGAGGATACATATCCGGGTCCGGCTGGAAATCCTATTTGGAATCAAGGAGTATTTGCGGCCTAGAATTACCAGAGGGCCTCAGAGAATCCGATAGGCTTCTTGAGCCGATCTTTACACCCGCCACCAAAGCCGAGTCAGGCGAACACGATATTAATATCGATTTTGAGGAAACGATAAAAATAATCGGTAAGCCTCTTGCGGAAAAGGTGAAAGCGTTAAGTTTTGAAATCTACAGAAAAGGGGCTCAAATTGCTGATCGTCAAGGAATTATCATTGCAGACACAAAATTTGAATTTGGCCTGTTGGGCAATGACATAATTCTCATAGATGAGGTGTTAACACCGGATTCATCCAGATTCTGGCCAAAGGATACTTACAAGCCGGGCGGTCCGCAAAAGAGTTTTGACAAACAATATGTCAGGGATTACCTCCTTTCCATCGACTGGGATAAAAAAGCGCCCGGCCCCTCCCTCCCAAAGGATGTGATTAACGATACAAGCGCCAAATACTTAGAAGCACTAAAGCAGATTATCGGCCAAGGTCATGGGCTTTAAACAAAAGAAGGTCGGGTTGTCCGCTATTGATCCAGAGGACGACACCTACCGGATTACCACCCAGACATCCATCGACGATCTTGTTGATTCGATTAAAGACATCGGAATCATTAATCCGCCGTTTATAATAAAAAAAAAAACCGAATACTGCACGGTTTGCGGTTTTCGTAGAATAGAAGTAGGTCGATGCCTGGGTTGGCGCAATATTGAAGCAAAAATCCTGGACGCGGACACAAAAAATCTTGAATGCGCTAAACTTGCGATTGCCGACAATTTGCTCCAGAGGCCCCTAAACCTGATTGAAACCTCAAGATCAATACACCTCCTCTCGGACTGTTTAGATGACAATCGCAGCTTGGTTGAATTTGCATCGTCTTTGGGTCTATCAAAAAATCCTTCCATGCTCAGAAAGGTTGAAAAACTATACTATCTATCACGGCCTGTTCAAAATTGCATTCTTTCCAATACCATTTCCTTGTCCATCGCACTGGAATTGAGCTTGTTACAAACGGAAGCGGGAATTGCTTTTGCCGCCCTTTTTGAGAACCTTAACGCTAGCTTAAGCAAACAAAGAGAAATAATCACTTCGGTTAGGGAAATCGCTCTTCGTGAGAATATTTCAATCCTGGAAGTCTTACAAGATAATGATCTGTGTAAAATTCTGAATCATACCGAGATTGATCGAACCCAGAAAACCCAAAAAATAAGAATTTATTTAAAGGCTCGTCGTTTTCCTGCAATAGCAAACGCCGAAAAAGTATTTCAAACACATCTAAAGGACCTAAAACTTGGAAGTGGTGTAAAACTGATTCCCCCCCCCAACTTTGAAAGTACAACATATACCATTATGTTGTATTTCAAGAATTTGGATGAACTTGAGGCGCGTTCGGCGACCCTCGATTCAATCATTCAAAACCCTATTCTCAATAAAATTATGGGTTGATGATTTTTTGCCACCCCTTTTTGTCCAACCTGGTGATCCGCTTCTTTCCAGTGGCTCCGCATCGGTACCCAGATGGTAGCGGACCGTTTGCGCGCTGTTGGTGCCGCCAAAAATGGGGTTTTAAAAACGTTTTTGACATAAAAAAGAGAGTGGTAGTAAATTAAACTTTGATTTCACCGAAATAGCGTGATACCTAAATTTTGCAATTATCGATTTTGCCTAATTTTGAAAGGAGGTTTGCATGGCGGTCATCACCATTTCAAGACAGTTCGGTGCCGGAGGTATAACCGTTGGTGAAATTGTTGCTAAAAAATTAGGGTACAGGTTTTATGATAACGAAATCATTCAGATGCTTGCAAAAGAGGCGAAAGTTTCGACACACTGGGTAGAAGATCTGGAAAAGGAGGCAGGTGGTGCAATGCAGAAATTCATTTCCCAGATTGTTCCCAAAAGTATGGTTGAACGCATTCTTGATGATAAACGGGGTTATATCGATGAGGAAATATACGTTGATTTGCTCCATTTGATCATTAAGAAGATCGCTGATGATGGTAATGCGGTTATCATTGGACGGGGCGGTCAATATATTTTAGCAGGCCAACCCGATGTATACCATATCCTGCTCGTCGCCGATAAATTGGATCGAATAAAATTTATTGAAGAAAAATACGGTCTGAGGCCAAAACGGGCTGTTCAGACTGTGAATTTTGATGACAAAAGAAGGGTGAATCTGTATCGAAAATTTGGCAAAGAGGATTATGAGCATCCAATTCATTATCAATTGGTGATTAACACAAGCAAAATATCAAGAAAGAAAGCCGCAGACCTTGTTTGCAGGCTGGTCAGTAGCGGTGCATAGGATAAAAGTTGCGGTTCTCGATTCATCATTAACAAGCGAATGCCACTCTCAAAGCTCTTTATAGATCAGTGTGTGGCGGATACGACGGAAGTAATTTCCATCCAGTCACGTCTTTCTTTGCCGGCCGAAACGGTTAATGATCTGCGTGACATCTATAAAATCGTTTCTGCAGAAGATGATCCGGTCAAAAAAGGCAAAGAAGTCCTTGTTCTTACTCGGAACCGGGGTGCTTTCATCAAGGAATGCCCGGGCACACGGTTTTATACATGTTGCGGTTATAAAATTCTGCATATCGGAACATATTGTATTATGGACTGTTCCTACTGTATACTCCAATCTTACTTCCATCCTCCTGTGCTTCAGTATTTTGTTAACCACAATGATCTTTTAACAGAGCTTGACAGGCTGTTTTCCAAAAAGACCATAAACAGAGTCGGTACCGGCGAGTTTACCGACAGCATGATGTGGGAGCGGTGGACCGAACTTTCAAATTTACTCGTCCCGAAATTTTCCCGTCAATCCCATTCGGTATTAGAATTAAAAACCAAGACATCATCCGTTGATGGGTTAAAAGGGCTTTGTCATAATCGTAAAACGATTGTCGCATGGTCGATGAATACGAATTCGGTTATTCGTTGTGAGGAACGATACACCGCATCATTATCAGCGCGAATCGATGCAGCGGCGAAATGCGAATCATGGGGATACCCGCTGGCCTTTCATTTTGATCCCATGATGATTTACGATGGATGTGAAGAGGATTACCGGGAGGTCATCCAACAGATTTTCACACGGGTCTCCCCAGAGAATATTGTATGGATCAGTCTGGGTACCTTTCGTTTCATGCCGGCATTAAAACCAATTATTCAGAGGCGGTTTCCAGACTCAAAGATTATTTATGGTGAATTTATTTCAGGCCTTGATGGAAAGATGCGGTATTTTAAACCGTTGCGCATTAACATTTATCAAAAGGTGATTTCCTGGATACGGGCAGCGGCCCCGAATGTCTTGATCTATTTCTGTATGGAGGACGATGAAGTTTGGAAAAAGTCGCTTGGCTATATTCCCTCTGAGCGTGGCGGTCTTTCGAGAATTCTGGATGAAAGTGCGGTCCGGCATTGCGGGTTGCAAAAGGTAAATTAGGCCTAATGATAAAATATGTTATTTTTATTTATCTGGTATTCCTTTCCATTTTTTATACCGGCCCCTTATCTGCGCAAACGTTATATGCCGTAAAATGGGTAAGTGACGGGGATACCATTGTTTTGATGGATGGCCGGCATGTACGCTATATCGGGATAAATACGCCCGAAGTTAAACATGCGGATAAAAAAGCTGAACCTTACGGATATCAGGCCAAAAATTTTAATACAAAACTGCTTTATTCCCGAAGGGTTCGACTGGAGTTTGACAAAGAAAGATATGATCAATTTGGGCGATTGCTTGCTTACGTATTTCTTGAGGACGGTACCTTTGTAAATAAAGCGATACTCGAACACGGGTTGGCCTATTGTTTACCACGAAGACCAAACAACAGATACGATGAGGTATTTCTTAATTCTCAGCGCTACGCAATGTCGGAAAAATCGGGTGGGTTTGCCCCTTGCAAAAAATGTTTTGGGAATTATGATTGACAGCTTTGCACTCGTAACCTCGTTTCATTTCTCCCCAATTTCTACTTTCCAATTTCAAGTTTCAAGCCGTGAACGGTTACTCTTTTTCTTTGTTAATTTCGTCTAAAATTTTCTGTAATAATTGAGTCGGAATTTCGTCATAATGAGAAAATTCCATGGTAAACATACCACGACCCCCTGTCATGGATCTGAGGTCCGGTGCATAGGTCAGAAACTCGGCCATTGGTACATGTGCTTTAATTACCTGGTTTTTCCCTTTGTTGTCCATGCCTAGCACCCGACCCCGCTTTCCGTTCAGATTTCCCATAATATCGCCCATGTAATCGTCCGGTGTAATAATCGTAATCTCCATTATTGGTTCTAACAAAACGGGTTGCGCCTCGGTTGCAGCTTTTTTATAGGCGATGGAACCTGCGATTTTAAATGCCATTTCAGAAGAATCAACCGGATGAAAGCTGCCATCATCTAAGGTAACTTTGAAATCGATACACGGGTATCCCGCCAGCACTCCCTTCTGACTTGCTTCAATAATGCCTTTTTCGACGGCAGGGATGTATTGCCTCGGAATTGCGCCCCCTGTAATTGCATTAACAAATTCAAAGCCTTTTCCTCTGGGTAAAGGTTCCATCTGTAACCAGCAATCGCCAAACTGGCCATGGCCGCCGGTTTGTTTTTTGTGTTTTCCCTGAACCCGGACCTTTTTTCTGATTGTTTCTTTGTAAGGGACTTTGGGGGTACTAAGTTGAACTTCTACATTGAATTTTCTTTTGAGCTTTTCAGTAGTGGTTTCAATATGGACCTGCCCCATTCCGGAAAGCAGAATTTCTTTTGTTTCAGAATTCCGTATGAGTTTTAATGCGATATCCTCTTCCAAAATTTTTGACAGAGAAATGAATATTTTATCTTCATCACCTTTTGACTTGGCACCGATCGCATAAGAAATAAGGGGCTGTAAAGGTTCAGCGGTTTTATATTGAATTTTGTTGCCTTCGTCACAGAGGGTATCCCCTGTAGAGGTGTCTTTTAGCTTTGCCACGGCAACAATAGCACCCGGTCCTGCCTCTGTGACCGGTTTTTGTTCCTTGGCTGCAAGGCTTAATAGTTGTGTGAAGCGCTCTTTGGAATTATTGTTCACATTGTAGAAAGTTCCATCCCCTCCCAGTTTTCCTGAAACAACCCTGAAAATTGAAAGGCGGCCGGCATATGGGTCCGCTACAGTTTTAAAAACAAACGCCGAAAAAGGTACATCCGGGTCAGGCGCACGTTCGATCTTGTTTCCATTATCAGGGTCCGTACCGATTTGGGGGCTCCGATCCAGGGGGGATGGCATGCAGTCTGTAATAAAATCCATAAAAAGGTCAATGCCGATATCCTTTGTGGCAGATCCACACAGAACAGGAACAAACGTTTGTGAGAGGATTCCCTTTTTCAAGGCTGTTTTTAAATCTTCGTTAGACAGGGTTTCCCCCTCGAGGTATTTTTCAATGAGTTCATCATCCGCCTCAGCAACATTTTCGACCATGGCCTCCCGTTCATCATCAACTAATTTTTGCATGTCCGATGGAATATCACATTCAGATGCTTTACCTTCGGCATCATACGTGTAGGCCTTCATGTTGATAAGATCCACAATCCCGGCAAATTCCGCTTCGGAACCGATTGGAAGTTGTAACATAATTGGTTTTGGCTTAAAAATTTCGGCCGCATCTTTGAATGTCCGAAAAAAGTCGGCCCGTTCGCGGTCTAATTTATTGATAAAAATAACACGGGGCAGGGTGAATTCTTCGGCAAAATCCCACGCCTGTTCGGTTTGAACTTTGACACCATCCACAGCGTCCAGCACCACAACAGCTCCGTCAGCCGCCTGCATACACATCCGGGTATCTGTAAAAAAATTCTGATCGCCTGGGGTGTCAATGAGATTCACGGTATGTTTTTTCCAATGGTACTGATGGAATGCACTGCTTATACTTGCACGGCGCTTAATTTCTTCCGGCTCGAAATCCATTGTAACGTTGCCATCATCAACACGTCCAAGCCGATTGATGACTCCGGATTTAAATAGCATGACCTCGGCCAGTGAAGTTTTTCCGGCGCCGCCATGGGCAACTAGAACGATATCTCTTAATTTGTCAGATGCTTCAGTCAATTTAAGCTCCTCTCTAAATTATATTTTAGCAATTTCAACAGAATTTATTTGGGAATATCAGAACTAATTATTCTATATTTTTATATAAAAAAATCAAGCCTAACTTCTTGATGTTTTCGTAAAATTTTTTTTAACGTTGTTC
>JAFDFH010000099.1 GCA_019309945.1 Deltaproteobacteria bacterium | reverse complement strand
GGAGTTAAAGACTCAAACGGGTCTGCTATAACAGGCTGCTGTTAAGGGTAAGGTATTATGTCAAATACTACGTTTGGCTGCGGTGAAAATCAATGCGAGACCTTTGTAAAACGCCCCTTTTTTCCCAATTTCTGTGTCAGGCTCAAATTTTAATCCTCAAAATACTCAATGTATTCCTGTGGTTAATCCGCCTCAGGCGGATTGCCTTCCTTGAACTTGAACCCCGGTTAAATATTAACTACGGATTTAACTGGGCAGGCAAAAATGAGTATTTTTTAAAGGTCTCAATGAGAGAATAATCGATATGCTGTTTCCGGTATCAGGCGTCGAGGTAAATCCGCTAATTCCATTTGTGGTGGCCTTTTTGGTTTCATTTTGCACCTCGATGGGCGGGGTCTCCGGCGCCTTTCTGCTACTGCCTTTTCAGGTTAGTTTTCTGAGTTATACCGCTCCATCTGTAAGCGCGACCAATCAGGTCTTCAACGTCATTGCCATCCCAAGTGGTGTTTACCGATACATTAAAGAAGGTCGAATGCTGTGGCCCCTCACATGGGCTGTAATCATCGGTACTTTACCCGGTGTTTTTATTGGGGCCTGGATTCGTATTGCCTATCTGCCTGATACGAAAAATTTCAAATTGTTTGTTGGTTGCGTTCTTTTATATATCGGTTGGCGGCTAGTCCTGGATGTCGTTAAGGCTCAGAATAAAGCGAAATCTAAAATAAATACAGAAAAGTCGGATGTGCCAAGCAGCGTTTATGTATCAGAAGCTTCCATCCGCAAGGTCGTATTTGAATATGATAATAAAACCTTTCAATTCTCACCTTCGGTTGTTTACGGCATCTGCTTTTTAGTGGGTATTGCGGGTGGCATATATGGAATTGGAGGCGGCTCGATCGTGGCACCTTTCTTTGTGACAATCGTGGGTTTGCCCGTTTACACCGTGGCCGGAGCCGCGCTGATGGGTACTTTTATAACGTCAGTCGCCGGCGTGATCATCTATCATTTCCTGGCACAATTTTATATCGACATATCCGTTTCGCCGGACTGGCTGCTAGGCGTATTGTTCGGATCTGGTGGAATTTTTGGCATGTACTTGGGGGCACGAACTCAAAAATTCGTTCCGGCCCGAATCATCAAAAGCATATTGTGTATCTGTGTCCTCTTTGTGGCGGGAAAATATATTTTAGGTTTTTTCGTATGATATCTAATCGTGGAGTTTTTTGATGGGCATGAGCAAAATTGAAAAAAGATTAAGTATTTTTGCGATTTTATTTGTCGTAATTTATATAGGTGCAGTCGTACTTACGATCCACTCAAGAGTTAATAAGGAAGACAGGCTAACACGCATTGAATCCGCCGAACCTGCTCCTGGCGAGGGCCATTTGATGTTGGCGGAGCTTTTTCTTCCAATGCTGTTACTTCTTACAATCACAGTTTGTTTTTTGATTGTTAAGAAGAAAAGATCCAAAGCAGAGCTTGCATTAGAGCAAGATGATGAGTCGTTTCAATAGTCTCGTGTCCATCCAGAAACGGTCTTTTTGCCCGATCTCGGCGTTAGCCCGATCTCGGCGTTATGCTCAAAATTTTATCCTCGGAATATCAACTATATGCCTGCGGTAAAATTTTTCGCAGGCCTTGATCTCGAACAAAAATCCTCGTTTCTGGACGGACCCTAGTCTTGTAAAATTATCCCTTTACAACGCCAATGGGTCTCAACTTCGCTACCTTTTTTGAAATCCCTGCACCGTGCACGACTTCCACCACCTGGGATATATCTTTATAAGCATCCGGCATTTCCTCAGCCAACGTGGACCTTCCAGTCCACCGGACCAGAATGCCTTTGTCTTCCAGTTCACGCTGTATAGCCCTTCCCATGCTCGCTTTTTTAGCGGCTTTTCTGCTTAAAACCCGTCCGGCACCATGACAGGTTGAGCCAAAAGTCTCTTCCATGGCCTTTTCCGTTCCCACGAGAACATATGACGCCGTGCCCATATCTCCAGGGATGAGTATGGGCTGTCCGGTCTTGCGGTATTTGTCACAAAGCACTTTATGCCCCGGCGGGAAAGCGCGAGTTGCCCCTTTCCGATGAACACATACAAATTGTTCTTTACCGTCTATTACGTGTTTCTCCTTTTTGGCGATATTATGACACACATCATAGAGCAAATTTAGGGCGAGGGTTTTGGGGCCGATACCGAGAACTTTTTCAAAGACCTCACGGGATTTGTGCATCATAATCTGCCGGTTGGCCCAGGCATAATTGGCAGCGCAAGCCATGGCATCATAATAGTTCATTCCTTCTTTGGATTGGATCATGGCACAGGAAAGCTGCCGGTCCGGTAAATTAAACCCCAAGTTTTTTGAATGTTTTGTCATTTTCGCCAAAAAATCGTCACAAACCTGGTATCCGAATCCCCGTGAACCTGAATGCAGCATCAAGGTAACCTGACCTTCAAACAGCCCGAACACGCGAGCCGCTTCCGGATTATAGATCGTTTCGACCAAGCCGATTTCAATGAAATGATTTCCGGAACCCAGTGTGCCGAGTTGCTGGCGACCCCTTTCGAGCGCCCGCTGGCTTACCATGTCCGGGTCGGCATTCGGCATACAGCCACCGTCCTCCGTGTGTTCGATATCAAGATCGTCGCCGAAGCCTTGGCGCACGGCCCATCGGCTTCCCTCTTTAAGAACCTTTTTTTCTTCCTTAACGGAAAGCTTGACCGTACCTTTTGAACCGATACCCGCAGGAATGTTCTGGTAAAGCGCATTAACAAGGTTCGCAAGTTTCGGACGTACATCCTTTTCGATTAGAGAGGTGCCGGCAAGACGGACGCCACAATTAATATCGTATCCGACGCCGCCAGGGGAAATAATACCGGAATCCCAGTCAAAAGCGGCAACACCACCAATGGGAAATCCGTATCCCCAGTGAATATCCGGCATTGCCAGGGAAGCCTTTAAAATACCGGGAAGGGTTGCCACGTTGGCCACCTGCTTAAAGCACTCTTCCTGCTGAATCGCATTTAGCATTGCAGCACTGGTAAAAATAATCCCGGGCACACGCATTGCACCGGTTTTTGGAAGTTCCCACCGGTATTCGTCTATTTTTTTTAGTTCCATAATTATTCTCCGGATTACGATGTGCGGTTTGAGAGTTTTATTTAGACGTCGTAACCGTTCACAGGTTCAGGGTTCAACGTTCAAGGTTAAGGACAAAGAAGGCATTGAAGACCCGAAGTCTTCGTTAAAAATATTCATTTCCCCAAGTAATTGCCAATTGGGTTCCAAATTTTGGATTAGGCCTGACGAAGATGACGCTTTGCTCGTAAATACGTATTCCAAATTCAGTCCGGGGATGAGAATGGAACCTTGAACCTCTGAACCTTTGAACCCGTGAACGCTTACTATACGTCAAATATTACTTGTGACTCCCAGCCCGATGGTCCATCCTGAACCTGGATCTGGTGGTATGTAACCGCCTTTATTTCGTTGTTTATCACATGACGGTTCAGATCATACCGGTCAACATATACCAGCGCGGTCAGCTCGTATTCTGAAATAGAAAGAATATCAACATGTTTTACCAGCATTTCCTTTCCCGCCCACAGATACAGTAATTCCCTTAACCAATTTACCATAAGATCCGGCCAGTCGTCTGCCCTTATATGTACTTTGCGTGCCTTTAAACCCGTTAAAAGCTCCAAATCTGTAATTACATCAAACATGGCCAGGGCGGCATTGGCAAACAATTCCTTTGGATTTGATCCAAAAACATGGATGCCGAAATCGGCTGTATGATCGATGATCTTGTAAGAATTTTTCATTCAGGGGGTATAATCGTTGTTATTGATTTGACTTTTCATTTTTTTTACTCTGTTAAGCCCGTTTCAAAACGTTTCAGTTTGTTCAATCTCTGCGTCAGACTCAAATTTTAATCCTCAAAATCCTCAATGTATTCCTGCGGTTAAAATTTTCATCGGTAAATTCTCAATATGTTCCGGTAGGTCCGCTGCGCCATCCGGTAATTTTTTTTCAATACGGCCAAAACTTGCCGTTAAGGGCGCCTAACAGTGACCCGCGCACGGGATCTAAAATGAGGGTGTCACTTAGAAGAAACATGCTACAATCAACAATTTATGCTGTTCGGGTCACTGTAAGCCGCCCTAAACGGCTTCAAACATTTGCCCGCTTTGAAAAAATGACCGGATGACTCCGCTGGTAGGTTTAACCGTTTAACTATAAGTTTTTGAGAAGTTACCGCCTTCTCAACGTTTTTTTCCATGCCTGGCGGAACCCATAATTCTGTATACTATAAAAAAGACCGCTGCGCCTGAAAGGGAAAAGCCTGGTAACAATGGATCGATAACCGTATAGCTGCTTATAGGCCCAGTTGAAGCCGTTTTGTAACTGTTCAGCAGTCATTTTTAAGGGTTTAAATACAACATGATTCATGTCGTACTTTTCCCAGTCCGTATGAATAATCCTGTTTTCGCGAAGTAACGTTTCCCTGGTTCTGGTCCCGGGAAAGGGGGTGAGGATAGAAAATAACGCCGCTTCAATATGCGTTTTTTCAATAAATCGCAGTACATCTGAGAATACCGATTGATCATCCTGATCCGTTCCAAAGATAAAAGAGCCTTGGATTCCGATACCGTGATCATGAATAATTTTTACCGCATCTTTATATTCCTTCACGAGGTTGGTGGATTTTGCCATTGCTTTCAGGCTTTCCTGGGAAAGGGATTCAAAACCGATAAAGAGTCCCTTGCATCCGCTCTGCTGGGCCAAATTCAAGAGTTCCGGGTCCTTGATAATGCTCAAAGATGCCTGGCTAAACCATTTCACCTTCAGAGGGATTAAAGCCTTAAATAGCGCTTTGGCGTAACGGGGTATTCCGACAATATTGTCATCAACAAAAAATACAAAACCGCCTTCCATTTGGTCCATCTCTTTGATGACATCGCCTACCGGTCTGGTCCGATAGGTCCTCCCATAGAAGGAAGTGACTGAACAAAACTCACAGTCAAAGGGGCAGCCACGCGTGGTCTGAATGGTGTTGATGAAAAAATAGGCCTTCCGATTTAAAAGCGCTCTTCTGGGAATGCTGAGGTGATCAAGATTACAGAAATCCGAGGCCTTGTAAAAAGGTTTGAGATTATGTTTTCCGAGATCGGCCAGGACTTCAGGCCATACCTTCTCAGCCTCTCCCACGACCACCGCGTCGGCGTGGGCTTTCGCTTCGTCACTCATCATGGTGGGGTGAATACCGCCCACCACAACCGGGACCCCCTTTGTCCTGAAGGCATCGGCAAGCTCATAGCCTCTCTTTGCCAGAGGTGTCATTATGGAGATGGCGGCCAGGTCGGGTAAGTTCGTAAAATCAATAGGGTCTATATTTTCGTCAATAATGCTTACGTCCCAATCCGCTCCGGTCAAAGCGGCCAGAGTTGTGAGGGCGAGATAGGGGAATCGGAAGTAAATCTGGCCCCACAGGCTGTTTCCAGGCCATTTGGGTATGATCAGCAAAACTCTCATCCAGCCACCCTTTTTAAAATTATTAGATCTCGATTAGCGTGCCTGTCTTTTCCGTATTGTATCCCCCCAGAGCATTCACGCGTCTTTTGAATTCACGGGTGTTTATGGTTTCAAGCAGGATCTGGATTTTATCCGAGTCAAAATATTCTTGAGGAATGACAAGGTCATACTGTTCCGTTACCACAGGAATAAAATCGAGGTTAAGGGCCCTGGCCGCTGCATAGATCCCTAATCCGGTATCCACCCTTCCACTAAGAACGGCAACCGCAACCAGCATGTGCGTAAACTCTTCGTTTTCATATCCTGTGATTTTTGGTGGGTTCAATCCAATCTGCTGAAGCCTGTAGTCGAGCAGGATTCGCGTACCTGACCCGGACTGCCGGTTAATAAACGAAACATCATTACGGCCCAGATCGTCGATTCCTTTGATTCCTTTTGGATTTCCCGGTAAAACCATCAACCCCTGGTCTCGAAATACAAGATTGATCAATTTAACCTTAGTATCGGGCAGGTATTTTTTGATGTATGATATGTTATAAGTTCCGTCTTCCGTATCAAGTAGATGAGATCCGGCCAGGTGACAGACACCTCTTTTGATGGCCATCAGCCCGCCCATACTACCAACGTGGCTGGATGAAAGCGTAATGTAGCTATGATCAGCCTTTATCTGGTCGGCCAAAACATCCAACGCGTTGTCGTGACTGCCGACGATAACAATCGTATTGTGAACGATGGATAAGGGACGCATCAGTTCAGCCGTTACCGGCTCTATGTCGGATAATCCTTCAACGTGGTTCGGTATCCGAATAATTCCATCCGCCTCGGTTATGGTCGTGATACACCCCGCTCCTCTGGGGAGGGGCGTTGCCACGATCCGATTACCTACCGTACCGAGCTTTACCCGGAGAAATTCTTCCACACCGAGCTTTGAAGGAATTTTTCGAGTTGGTTCGACCTGGATGCTTGGCCTCTCATCTTCCGGTTGGCCTAACATTCGGCATATCAAGGGGCGGACAAACTGTTCAAAGGCGATGATTGCAGATACCTGGTAGCCCGGCATCCCCAAAACCGGTTTGTCGTTAACCTTCCCTATGATCACCGGTTTCCCGGGCATTATGGTAACGCCATGAACGAGGACTTCACCCAGGTCGCTGATCGCACGCTTGGCATAGTCTTCGGACCCTGCGGATGATCCGCCAAGGATGAGTATAATGGAGAAATCGCTATCCACAGCATGTTGAATCGTTTCTTTGATCTTTTCCAGATCATCCTGTAAAATGTCACGTCGCTCATAGAACCCGCCGCTGGACAATGTTAAATTTCCGAGAACCGACGAATTCGTTTCAATCACCTGCCCGGGTTGAAGCTTGTCCAGATCAGCATGTTGCCAGTCCACAAGCTCCGTGCCGGTCGGAATCATTAGCACTTTCGGTTTTTTCCTGACCGACACTGAAAATATTCCTCCTGAGAGAAGCGCCCCTATACAATAGGGTGTGATGACATGGCTCTGGGGGAACAGAAGCTCGGTGGCCACAATGTCTTCCCCCATCTTGCGAACGTGTTGCCACGGAAATGCAGGGGCCTCGATCACAACACGGTTCTCATCCAGGATGTTCACATGTTCGATCATAATTACGGCGTTGGTGGTTTCAGGAATGACATGACCGGTGTTGATATAAAAAGCGTCTTTGCCGATTAAGAGTTCCTTGGGCCTTGTTTCACTGGCCCCAAAGGTCGTTTCTGCTTTTACGGTGATTCCGTCCATTGCCGCTGAATGAAAATTGGGCGAAGAAAGGCGAGCGCTCACCGGTTCGGCAAGCACCCGGCCCACTGCATCCGGAACCGGTACAATTTCACCTGGAAGGTGCCTCGCAAGCGGAAACTGTTTAAAAAGAATCTCCCTTGCTTCATTTAGGGTTTTCATTTTTAAATATATATTTCGACTGCTGCTCATTTTCGACTCCAAATCATGTTTTTTTTATGTTTAAATAAGCGTGTAAAAATCAGAAGGGGATAACCTGGACCTCCGCACCCTTGTCCAGTCCCTCGGTATTTTCCCCTATTGCAATTAGGCCATCCGCCTTAATCATTGTATGGATAAGCCCTGATTTGCCAAGAACGGGTTCGGCCCACAGGACCCCCTTAGTTTCAGTTAACCTTACACGGATGTAATCGATACGTCCCTGGGCGGAGGACACATTTCTACTCAGCCGGGCGGAAATTTTCGGTTCATTTTTAGCTTGCGGTGAAAGCCCACCGATATTCTCAATAAACGGTTGAACAGCGACTGTGAATACGACCATGGCCGAGACAACATGCCCGGGTAAACCCCAAAAAGCCTTAGGGCCCACTTTCGCAAGAATTGTCGGCTTGCCGGGGCTGATAGAGATTCCATGGACCAGGATAGTGGCATCCGGTAAAGCAGAGAGGGCTTCGATGGTAAAATCGCGTGTGCCGACAGAGCTTCCGCCGGAAATCAGGACCATGTCACATTGGGCAAGGGCCTGAGAACATTTTTCGAAAAGCACCTCAAATTCATCCCGAGCAATGCCGTAAGTAACCGGAACGCCTCCGGCCTTGATCACGAGGCTGGCGATCGTATAGGTATTGATGTCGCGAATCTGCCCGGAAGCGGGAAATTCATTTACGGGCACAACCTCATCACCGGTTGAAATGATACCGATAACCGGCTTTTGATAAACATCGACCGTTTCTCTGCCGAAAGCAGCCAGAAGGCCCTTTTCCTGAGGTCTGATTTTTTGCCCGCAACATAGGACGATTTCTTCTTTACCGAAATCCTCGCCCTTTTCCACGACATGCTGTCCCGGCGCGACACTCCGGTATACCTCTATGGTGGTGCCATCGATTTCTCCAATGTGTTCGATCATTACAACGGCGTCGGCACCTTCAGGCAACATGCCTCCGGTGGAGATGCGGGCGGCTTCGCCGGTTGTGATTGAAAAGACCGGGTGGTCTCCCATGTCAACGGATCCCTTAACCGTCAGGTAGGCCGGGCTTCCCTCTGATACGCCAAACGTGGAGGCGGCCTGCACCGCAAAACCGTCCATGGTGGATCGGGCAAAATCGGGGAGATCCACATCAGAAACGATATCGGCAGCTAAAATCCGACCATCTGTTTCCGGTAAAGGAACGATTTCCGTTCCCACCAGGGGAAAGTCAGACATGTATTCGAAAACCTGTGCCAAACTCGTAACTTCGAAAAATTTTTTCATATTTTCATATCGCTCAATAATATGAACCAATGCCGGAGACATCCGTTCCCATTAAAATATTCAGTTTTCTGATTTGCCCTACCAATGAAATTTATTGCTTAACACAAAGGCTCTTGCACTTCAAACAGTTGGACGGAATTTTATTAACTTCTCAACATGTTCCGGTAGGCCCGCTACGCCATCCGGAACATATTGAGAAGTTACAAAAGCTCGGCCCCCAATTGAATGCGTTCATCAACCGTACAAAAGCATGAAGGCCAAATTTTCAATTTCTATTTTCTAATTTTAACGTTCCGTGAACGGTTACATTTTATCTTTATTGTTGCACATCCAGAAACGGTCTTTTTGCCCGATCTCGGCGTTATGCTCAAAATTTTATCCTCGGAATATCAACTATATGCCTGCGGTAAAATTTTTCGCAGGCCTTGATCTCGAACAAAATCCTCGTTTCTGGACGGATACTAAATAGTGCCTGAACGAAAACTGCTATTTTCCCCAATTTCTGCGTTAGGCTCAGATTTTAATCCTCGAAATACTCAATGTATTCCTGTGGTTAAAATCTTCGCCTTCCTTGAACTTGGAAAAACTATCTAGTTTTCGTTCGGACACTAAATAGGATAAACTGGATGTGTTGAAAAAATATTTTAATTGATCGGAAAGGTGTGCCATGCTTCAAGGAAAAGATATTATGACCAAGGATGTCATCACGGTTTCCCCGGATACGGAGATTCTGGTTGCTACCAATATTTTATTGGAAAAGCATATTAACGGTGTTCCCGTTCTGGATGATGCCGGAAACCTGGTGGGGATCCTTTGTCAGAGTGACTTGATCGTGCAGCAAAAAAAGATTCCGACACCTTCCCTTTTTACCCTTCTAAACGGATTCATCCCATTGACCTCTCAGAAGAAAATTGAAAAAGAGGTCCGGAAGATCGCAGCCATCACTGTGGCCCAGGCCATGACGCCCAATCCTGTTGTTGTCTCTCCGGATACGACGATCGAGGCGGTGGCCGCCCTTATGGTGGACAGTAGTTATCATACACTCCCCGTGGTGGATGAGGGGAAATTGATAGGAATCATCGGAAAGGAAGATGTTCTGAGAACGTTAATGGGTAAAACAGAATCGAAATAATCCGGGCATTACTTTATTAATTTTGATGAACTCGTAAAAAGTCCGATTTAGACGGTTTTGTAAAAAGTTCAAATTTAAGGCGTGCAAATTTTGTAATTATGAGGCGTACTTATCGTACGTTGAATGATTGCGAAATGCAGCGCAACGCAGAAGTTGGACTTTTTACGAAGCCGTCAATTTTAGGAGGAAACATGTCTGTAAAAAAAATTGCCTGTTGTACTGATTTTTCTGAAAACGCAGAAACAGCCTTTGGGGCCGCCCTTGAAATGGCCGAGAAATACCAGGCCAAGCTTTTCGTTATTCACGTTTTGCCGCCTGTGGTGAACCCGATGTTGACAGACACCGAATGGGTGGTTCCTGAAGAGCCCATCACGTCCATCCTCTTAAAGCTCGAAGAACGGATGCAACAGAAATACGGAAATAGAATCAAAGCGAATGTCGATTATGAACTATCTGTTCTTGATGGGCATGTTTCATCTGAAATCTTAAGATACCTCGAAGAAAATCATATCGATATCGTGGTGATGGGATCCTATGGGCTTTCAGGCATGGGGCTTGTTTTTTTTGGCAGCGTGGCCAAGCGGTTGGCCCACAAGGCGCCCTGCTCCGTAATGATCGTTCGTCAGCGCAAAGGGGTATGATTTTAGGTTGGCGTTCCTTCCGCGAGCCCTGCCAGAAGCGAACCTTTGACCACGATGCCCAAAAGCCGATCTTCTTCACTTATAACAGCCGGCGGATAATTGATTTCTGCCAAAGCTGGATCAGATCACAGGCCGGGGTATCCGGTGTGACTCTATGAATGTCTCTTTTCAATACTTTTTCTAAATTTTTATCTCCCCTTTTTATGGCTTCAGCACAATCGTCAGCAAAGACAATACCTGCCAATTTACCGTCTTGACGGACAAAAATACTGGATATTTTTTTTT
>JAFDFH010000468.1 GCA_019309945.1 Deltaproteobacteria bacterium | reverse complement strand
TAGGCCCGCTACGCCATCCGGTAATTTTTTTCAATACGGCCAAAACTTGCCGTTAAGGGCGCCTAACAGTGCCCCGCGCACGGGATCTAAAATGAGTGTATCGCTTAGCACAAAAAGGTTGCAATCAACAATTTAGTCTGTTCGGGTCACTGTAAGCCGCCCTAAACTGCTTCAAACAGTTGCCCGCTTTGAAAAAAAATACCGGCTGACTCCGCTGGTAGGTTTAACCATAAGTTTTTGAGAAGTTACGTTCATCAAGTTTAAACAGTTGAAAAATATGGATAAAATTGTAACTCGCTTTGCCCCCAGTCCAACCGGTTATCTTCATGTTGGCGGTGCGCGAACGGCCATTTTTAACTGGCTGCATGCACGGCATATGAAAGGCAAATTCATCCTTCGGGTTGAAGACACGGACATGGAGCGTTCGACCCAGGCTTCGGTAGACGCAATATTTGAAGCTCTCGAATGGCTCCAAATGGACTGGGATGAGGGGCCCTATTTTCAGTCCAAACGGTTTCATATCTATAACGAATATATCAAAAAAATTCTGGATTCCGGGCATGCGTATTACTGTACATGTTCCCCGCAGGAAATTGAAGCCATGCGGGAAAAGGCCAGGGCGACCGGTGGAAAACCGAAATACGATGGGACCTGTCGGGACAAGGGTCTTTCTAAAACCGAAAATGCCGTGATCCGTTTCAAAGCGCCGCTCTTAGGAACAACGGTCATTGAAGACGATATTAAGGGGAAAATCGTTTTTCAAAATACGGAGTTGGACGATTTTATCATCTCCCGAAGCGACGGCACACCCACGTATAATTTTGTGGTGGTGGTTGACGATATCACCATGGGCGTAAACACGGTCATCCGGGGCGACGATCACGTCATGAACACGCCCAAGCAAATACTCCTTTATCAGGCTTTGGAAAGCCCCTTGCCCACCTTTGGACATGTCCCCATGGTTCTCGGAAGCGATCGGACCCGACTGAGCAAACGACACGGCGCCATGTCGGTTACCGCCTACCGAGATATGGGCTATCTTCCGGATGCCCTGATCAATTATCTCGTGCGTCTCGGGTGGTCATACGGGGACCAGGAGTTTTTTACAAGAGACGAACTCATCGAAAAGTTCACCTTGACTCATATCGGAAAGTCGGCAGGCATATTTAACCCGGAAAAACTACTGGCCCTGAATGCCGAACACATTCGGGAAACTTCACCTGCAAAACTCACTTCCCAACTCCTGCCATTTTTAAAGTCAAGGGGCTGTGGAGCCGAAAAGGGCCCATATATTGAAAGCGTTATCAAGACGCTGAATATCCGCAGCAAAACGCTGGTTGAGATGGCGGATGGCGCTATGTTTTATTTTGAGGATCGTGTCTCCTATGATGAAAAAGCGGCAGCTAAATTCCTCAAGCCCATCGCGCTCGAACCTCTCAAGCGCTTGATTGAACAGATTGAAGCCATAGATGACTTCAATGCCAAAAACCTGGAAAATGCCTTCTCCCAAGTAATGGAAATAACCGGACTTAAACTTGGTAAAATCGCACAGCCTGTGAGAGTGGCGCTTACCGGAAAAACAGCCAGCCCGGGTATCTTTGAGATTATCGAAGTGCTTGGAAAAGAAAAGGTCCTATCAAGACTCAATGCGGCCGTTCAGTTGATTATGGCAAAAGAACAGTAAAATTATCCGTGTCCCTTTATGTTTAAGAGGGTAAAGACATCATCAAATTTGTCTTGACTCGACCTCTGCTTTTTTGTAATTGGCCTGTATAAGCGTCAATAGCGTTTACCCTAAGGATGAGTCCAATTTCCGCGTTGCGCTACATCATTCGAGACCTTTGAAAAATAGTAATTTTCGTTCGGGCACTAAATAGCCAAGATCACAGGCATTGTTTGTTAAATAATGGGGGATCGTCTAGTGGTAGGACGACGGGTTCTGGCCCCGTTAACCCAGGTTCAAATCCTGGTCCCTCAGCCATTTAAAATCAAAGGGTTACGCAGAAACAATCGTAACCCTTTGATTTTTTCTAACCTCTTTCTAACATAAAGCGAAAATTCGATTAAACTCGAAAAGGTTAAAATATTCTTCATTTCCCTCTATGCTGTCTGAACAACACAACCCCCTTAAAATCTCTGAAAGTGCCTCTATCGGCCTAATGGTCTCATCAAATATGTTTTCGATTTCAAATCCGTTCATCCTTGTAGGACATCGAATTAAATGGTTCTATTTTTTCTTATTATTTTGAACGCCTTGATATCTGAAAATACCATTTTTATAAAATCACAGCTGATACAGATATATTCCAGAGATCTTTAAGCAGTGCCCAGTACATAAACGTTGGAGAAATCCAAACTATTGAGGCAGACCAGATTCGTGTGGTTTCCATCACAGATCACAGAATCGGTTCTTATTGTGATATCGACATGCGATGACCGCATTAAAACCCATTTTTTGCTGGAAAATAATTATTGCCGTTTTGGGTTTTATCTGTTGATTTTCCGTCATCAGTTGATCAAGCGACCCCGCAAATGATATTTTTTTCTTATATTTGAAGCCAATATGGCGTTATGCTTAATGCATGAAGTCGTTATTGGGTCGATTTTTAAGTATTGTAACACAAATCGTAACCTTATTTTTTCA
>JAFDFH010000467.1 GCA_019309945.1 Deltaproteobacteria bacterium | reverse complement strand
TCTGTACATTGTAGCTACCATACAAGGCCGATTGTTTTTCCGATTCGCTCGTTCCGCACTGGAAAAAGAGAAAAATCTTAGCGATCTTGGCGACTTTGCGGTTCAATATAACCGATTATCTATAACCGAATACGTAACCGTATTTATGAATACATATACTCAGTCACTGAGACTCTTAATAATCTTTCCACGAAGGGAGGAAGATATGGAAAAGAAAAAGCAGTCCCCCAAAAAAGAGATTCAGCCAAAGGATCTAACCATATGTGATGCTACCATACAAATGTTGGAAAAAGCTCGCAAAGACGGTGTGGAAACCGCTTTTGATCGGGCCACCAACATGAAAGCCTGTCCCATTGGGGCGGATTCGGCTTGCTGTAAGCATTGCGCCATGGGTCCCTGTCGCCTTAATGCGAAGGATCCTTATGGTAAAGTAGGCGTATGCGGGGCAAGCATTGCCGCCCATACCGACCACGGGATGGCGATGCTCGATGTTTTTCGTGAGGTGGTAAACGGTAAAATCAAAGATTATCGAATTAAAGATCCCCATAAATTGGAAGAAGTGGCTGCTTCCATTGGCATCGAGGTGGAAGGGCGCGACATCAAGAGTATCGCAATGGATCTTTATCAAGAGCTTGAGCGGACCTATACCCAGGTGGAGGGTGAAATCCCCTTTGCCAAACGAGTGCCGGAGAATACGCTTGAGACCTGGCGGAAGCACGGAATTGTTCCCCGGGGGGCGATGCGTGAGATTATGGAACTGATGCACCGAACCCATATGGGGGTTGACCAGCATTATGAAAACATTACCAAGCAGTGTAGCCGTACGGCTTTATCTGACGGATGGGGCGGCTCGATGGTGGCCACCGAGATTTCTGATATCCTGTTCGGCACACCGACTCCGGTCAGTGCTGAAGTAAATATGGGTGTTCTGAAGGAAGACCAAGTGAACATCATCGTTCACGGACATGAACCCAATCTTTTTGAATCGATACTGGTTTCGGTGAATGAACCAACACTCCTCAAGGCTGCCAAAGAAGCCGGGGCAACGGGGATTAATCTGGTTGGCATGTGCTGTTCCGGCGCGGAGATGCTCTCCCGCCATGGAATTCCCCATGCCGGCAACTTCATGTCGACCGAGGCAGTGCTGGTAACGGGTGCCGTGGACGCCATGACCGTGGATGTACAATGTATCAAGCAGGGGCTGGCAAAGGTTGCCGAGTGTTACGGAACCCATTTGATTACCACGAACCCGCGATGTCGTATCGAGGGTGCCAATCACATTGAACTCAATGAACACGACCCGAGCGCGTGTACGGATGAAATTGTTATTAAAGCCATATCCCGGTTTAAAAACCGTGAGGCTGAGGTGGAAATTCCGAAGATAACCAACATCGGCGTTCACGGCTTTTCCCATGAATATATCAATTACATGCTCGGCGGAACTTTCAGGGCTTCTTATACGCCCCTCAATGACAATATCATCAATGGCAGAATACGAGGCGTGGCCGGCGTGGTCGGATGTACCAATCCTCGAGTCAAGCAGGACTGGGTCCATGTGGAATTGGTCAAGGAATTGATAAAAAACGACATACTGGTACTCCAGACCGGATGCTCTCAAATCGCCCTTGCCAAAGCGGGACTTTTGACGCCTGAAGCTGCTCATCTTGCGGGACCGGGACTGAGAGAAGTATGTGAGACAGTAGGAATGCCGCCGGTCCTGGGATTCGGCTCATGTGCGGACAACAGCCGGATCTTGATTGCCGCTTCTGCAATGGTCAAGGAGGGAGGACTGGGCAACAGCATCGCAGATCTCCCGGCAGCCGGGGCCGCACCGGAATGGATGAGTGAGAAGGCCATAAGCATCGGGCACTATTTTGTCGCTTCCGGTATTTTCACGGTTTTTGGTGTAACCTTTCCAATTATACAAGATACGAAGTTTCACAAGTTACTGTTTGAAGGCCTTGAGGAACAAGGGCTTGGCAAATGGGGGTTTTCAGCTGATCCCTATGAGATGGCCCGGATGATGATTGACCATATCGATAAGAAAAGAAGAGAACTTGGTATCGATAAAGCCAGGGAACGTATCCTAATGGATATGGCAAGTCGTCGAGAGATGGATGCTGCTTAGGGTAAAATATTTGGGAGCATTACCGATTTGTTAATAATCGCATCAAAACGCTCTAGTTGTCTTGCAACACTTCCGGGTAATCATTCATAAAGCGATATAAGGTAGCCCGCCCGACGCCGAGGAATTTAGCGGCCTTGGCTTTGTTGCCACCGGTTCTTTCAAGGGCGGACTTGACGATATCTATATCCAGCTTCCTTGAGGGACCCCGTCGGATTTGTTTGGTTTTGTGATCGATAATCTCGATGGGAAGATGGTGGGATGCAATGATTTTGCCTTTGCATTTTACGGTACCATACTGGATTGCGTTCTGCAACTCGCGTACATTGCCGGGCCATGAATAGTCCATCATTATAGATAAGGCTTCTTTGGAGATTTTGAACGGCGGATGTCCATGCCTTTCCGCATCCAACCTCAGAAAGTGTTCCGTTAGAAGCGGGATGTCGTTTTTTCGTTTGCGAAGGGGAGGGAGGACTATGGGTACAACATTGAGCCGATAATACAGATCATCACGAAATCTATTTTGTTGAATTTCCTTTTTAAGGTTCCTGTTGGTTGCACTGATGACACGAACGTTGATGGAAATTGTTTTTTCATCGCCCACTCTCTCAAGGGTGCCTTCCTGTAAAAATCGCAAAAGCTTGACCTGCATATGCCGGGAAAGTTCTGAAATCTCATCTAGAAAAATTGTGCCGCCGTTGGCCAGCTCAAAGCGGCCCTTTTTATCTCTAATCGCACCGGAATTTCTTTACCGGTGCCCGTTTCTCCAGAAATATGCACCGGATAATCATAACCGGCAACATCCATGATTTGCTGGAAAATCTGGAGCATTTGGGTGTCTTGTCCGATAATGTTGTGGAAACTGGTAAGCCTTCCGGCTTTTATTTTCAGGTCCAACAAATCGGTTACATCTTTTAAGGCGGCCAGAACACCTGCAAATTGGCCCTGTTCGTCTTTCATCAAGGCAACCGACATATCAATACGACGGGTTTCACCGGTTTTTGTTGTTATGTTAATCGGATACTCAATACTATCTTCCAAAAGGGGTTTGTTTGTGCAAAAGGAACAGCGCTCCCCGCAAAATGGACCCTCAAAAACTTCGTGACAGTCTTTTCCTAAAACATCCTCTCTGCTATAGCCGGTAATCTTTTCGGCCTCACGGTTGAAAAAAAAGATGCGTCGGTTGAGATCATGGGCGATAATCCCTTCTTTAAGATTGTCGAGTATCCGTTCAAGGTTTATCCGTTCAAGGTTTTTTCGGCTGGCAATTATTTTTTCTAAGTTCAAATCTTTCATAACTCACTCTCATTGCAGACGCTGAAGTTAGGGCCACTCATATAGTATTTGCCGGTCAAAGTCAAACAGGGGTCACTACATTTACCGGTTTTGATGGGGAAAACGCTTGTCATAACGATTTCATTCAATCCTTAAACCGTCATCGATATGTATCGGTATCTTCCGGTTTAAGGAAATCATTTCAAGGTCAATATAAACATCATAGGCCAGTAGTTCGACGCCTTTGTTCACGGCGCGTTTCAGTTCAAGACCATAGGCA
>JAFDFH010000466.1 GCA_019309945.1 Deltaproteobacteria bacterium | reverse complement strand
CTTCCTTGTCTTTATACTTTTCGTAAACCAGAAAAACCGTCGGGTCTTTTTTATGACGGTGCAGCGTATAAACAAGTGTACCTTCCTCTTTTTCGACCTTGGAAACCATATCCGTCAAGGCCTTTTCCATCTCTCCTTCTCCGCCTTCTTTTGCTTTGAGTTTGGCAACAACGATCATTTTTCTCCTCCCGTCATCTTATGCTGGTTTCCTATGACCACCTCCGGTTTTCATTTTTTCGGAATGTCCCTCTCGTCTTTTCTCCTATTTTTTTGCTTGGGGATAGGGTCCTTTTGCAGGTGTCCTTTTTCTTTCCGGCTTTTCCGCAAGGCTGCCTTTCGCTTCAGATCACCGTATTTACCGAACCTGCCACCCATGACAACCTTCCCTCTTCCGCGGCCTCATCTTAGCCCTCAATGTCATCAAAGTGCACCTGGGCTATGATGAAGCTCTTCACTACTTTATTATTTAGACCTGAACCCATTCAATAAACGGTTTATCCCAAATATAATGCTATGATTCAAGACCTCGTTTTTACACAGTCAGTAAAAGATAAATTAATACGGTATTCCTTTTGTGATGGAAACTTATTAGCTGACGTACATCACATATTTCCTCCTAGAATCGCATATTTTCATGACCGTCCTCATGATTCGCCCTTGTTTTATTTAACCGGGACTTGATCCCTTTACATTCTCTGTCATTTACTTTCGACAATAGCGGGCTGCTACCGCATCAAAATCGTAGCGTCTGTCACCAGATCTTTCGAAACATTCAGGGCAAGGGCCATCACCCAATTCATCTGCGGTGATGGTTAAGTGGCAGTGCCGGCATTTAAGCTTTTTCCCCGATCCGGGAAGCATGGTGAGGTTGAGATGTTTACAGCCAGTCATATGATATTTACCAGAAAACGGAAAGCTATTTGCGACTAAAAGGCAAGAGCAGGCTTGACCCCTTTACAGCATTTTGAATCTGTATGTTCTAAATCAAAAATGCCTGCCGGCTTTAATATATTTTTCCAAAAGCAGTGCTCTTTTTTTTCTCTCTCAAAGAAAAAGAACATTCCACTTTTGACGGAGTGGCTGGCGGGGTTTCCCAAAACAAGTAAAAGTGGGGGTCTATTATCAAGTTTCTTGGGGATAAGCTGCTCGGATTTATATTTTAACCGGTCTCCTTTAAGGTCAAATAGACCTTTGTTGCACGAATCTGATTCAAGAAAGTCTTTCCTTTTTTATTAAATCGTTCTCTTTCTTTTGGGACAAGAAATAATTTTTTAAGATCAATTTCGCACAGAAGTCTTATTGGATCTTTTTGTTGATAAGAAAGTATGGCTCCTGGCATATTGGCAGCCTTTATGCATCTAATTGTCAAGATATTTACTTAGTTATGGACGTCCCCCAGGTTCCCTCTATTAAATTCTGTCAAAAAAGAAGATTTATCTTGTTAAATGCGGAGCATATTTAACCGGGACATGACTCTCCATTTATTTTAATCAACGAAGTTGAGAGTTGGTCGAGAGACCAAATAAGTCAGTTCAGGAAACTGCGTCCCCAAGGCTTCCTATTTCCTTGGCATGCACAAACACCGGTCATCAAACGACCACCATGTCAAGTTATTTAATTATTTACGGACGTCCCCTTGGTCCCACGTCCCCTATTCTTTCCAAAAGGTTTTCGGAACGCACCCAAAAGATTCGGCGCTTGAGTGGAAGTTTTGTTGACATGTCGAATCTCCAGAGGTTAAGGTTAGAGGCCTTTTTGGACAGCTACCAAAATAAATTCAAGCGCGAGACGGAAGGCCCATAATTCGATCCTCACGGCTTGCGTTCCGTCATCCAACTGGAGAGAAGGCTCAATGGATCCTCGCATCAGCGCCTACCTGGACCGCAAACCGAGCCTATCACTGGCGGCGTTTCCCGTCAAGGGAATCGAAATCAGGCCGTCTGGCCATCACCGGGACGCTCCCTGGAAACGGATAGCCATCACCCGCATCGGCCATGCTGTGCTGGCGACGGGTCTGCCCCGGATCGTCGATGTGATTCGGCCGGTGATCCGCAACATGAGCGTCTGAGAGCTGTTTCATTCCACGGGCGTGGATGAATTTCGGCGGGCCCTGTTCGCGGCCGATGCGGAAACCCTGCGGGAAGGGTTTCACTACACCCTCAAGCGGGAAAATTATACCCCTCCAGAGAAGCACTCGATACCGCCGGTGATGATCTTGGATGAAGACACTCCCGGCGCCGCAGACAAACCTCCTTTGACGGACCCACAATCGTCCATGGGCCAGTACTTTACCCCGGCCTTCGGCATCTATTGGGGGGGTGGGCAAGTGGCCGTCGCCGGAATTCACCGCATCTCTCCGGATCTGATCGAAATCGGCGTCGAAACCATAGCGACCCATCAAAAAAAAGGATACGGATTGGCCGTGGTGGCCGCCGCCGCCGAGTGGGTTATGGCCCAGGGCGCCCTGCCCTATTATCGCGCATTTCCCTCCAATACCGGCTCCGTCAGGATTGCCCGCCGACTGGGCTTCAAGCTGACCTGGCAGAACATTTACGCCTGAGGCGATTGGATCGGCCCGCCGCGGCGGGAAAAGAGATGTTTTCCCTTTAGACGGTTGGAGGTGGTTGGCAAAGGGTTCAAGGAGTCATGGATTCGGGAACAAGCTCCTTCTTATAGTCGGGGCCCTAAATTGCGTCGGTGGTAGTGCATGATCAGTCGACGCCGGCTCTTGGGCGGCAGTTCGATTTCAAATTCGAGGGTGTAGGCGTCTTTCAGGGTGTATTTCAGGCTGCAGAACTGCATGTCCCACTGCCCCGGTATTTGTTGTACCATGGTCAAGACGGCCGGCAGATCCTTAAAATTTTCGATCGTGGCCTCTATGCGCTCGTCCAAATCATAAAGCACGACGGCATTTTTTTTATAGCGCCGCACGTGGATTAGCTGACTGAACATCTTGTGCTGGGTGACGACAATATCCCGGCTGGACGGAAAAAGGGGGACGACCTTAAATATTCAAACAACTCGAGTTTCCAGTTGGTAACCCCGTTCCTTTGCCATTTTCGCTCCTCAATGAAGTTTTCACGATCTTTGTCATCATTGAATATCTTGCGGCGTTCGATTCCTCTGATCATAATCCCGCGGAACGCGGGACAAGAGGCCGGGTGTATCTAATCGGACTATCCTGAGCATGCCCTTAACATACTCCCAAATATAATCTATGCCAAATCATTTAACCAGTGTCCATCCAGAAACGGTCTTTTTGCCCGATCTCGGCGTTATGCTCAAAATTTTATCCTCGGAATATCAACTATATGCCTGCGGTAAAATTTTTCGCAGGCCTTGATCTCGGACAAAAATCCTCGTTTCTGGAC
>JAFDFH010000465.1 GCA_019309945.1 Deltaproteobacteria bacterium | reverse complement strand
GGCACTAAGTAGCCAACCCGTACACAGAAAATCATATCCACCTGCACAAAATTCAGTGCATTTACTTTTTCATCTAACCCCTATAATTTATTGACACTTTTCAAATAATCACTTATTGTGCTGATTTGAGTAACATTTCAGGAGGACACTATGAATAGATCCGGTCTCATTAAAACCCTTATGATTGAAAACAAACTCACAAAATCAGCGGCAGAATCCATAGTAAGCCTATTCTCCGATGAAATTTCCAATGCACTCAAACGTGCAACCAAAGAAACTGCCGTTTTTCAAATGCGGGAAGGAATTGAAGAAACGGGTGGATAATTAAAACTGAATAATGGATAAAAGACATTGGGTTGTTTATCTGATTCGATGTTCGGATGAATCTTTGTATTGCGGGATAACCAATAACCTGAAAAAGCGGTTGGCTACTCATAATTCAGGCAGGGCCGCCAAATATACAAGATTTCGGAGACCTGTCGAATTAGTTGGTGCCAGTCCTGAGATGACGAAAAGCGATGCGCTTAAACTGGAATATCAGGTTAAACAAGTACCTGCCACTAAGAAAATCTTTGAACTTAAAAAAGGGGAGGCTAAAATGAAAATGAATCTCAAAAAAGACCTGCAGGCCGTAAACAAGGAACTCAATACGCTGTCAAAGAAAATTGAAAAAATGATTGTCGCGGTTGATAAGCTTGAGAAACCAAAGGCTGCGCCGGCAAAACCAGCCAAGAAGGTCGCGGTTAAAAAACCCGCCAGCAAGAAATCAGTCGGGGAAGTGACTGCAGTTGATACCGTCCTGGGTATTATCAAAAGAAGCAAGAAGGGCATTGACACCGCAGCCTTGATGGAAAAGACCGGATATAATCAAAAGAAAGTTGCCAATATTGTTTTTAAGCTTAGGAAGCAGGGCAAGATTAAAAATGAAGGCAAAGGCGTTTATCTGAAAGCATGATCCGACTCCCACCGCCTTTTAACCCTACAACGACGTTTACCACTCCGTCATTCCGGCGAAAGCCGGAATCCAGTCCGAACGATCTGGAAGATGGCTATTTTAGTTCATGGTCATAGGTCGACTTCGGGATGCCTGATCAAAGCCTGCCTTGGACTCGATCCGGGGTCCGGCATGACCGAATCCAGAATTTGGTGTCAACGGTAAATGTCGTCGTAGGGATAATCCTTCTTTACTAATAATGAGTTATTTTGAAGTTGATATGAAAAACTTGATCGAACAATTAAGAGAATTTGCAAAAGACCGGGACTGGGATCAGTTTCATTCACCCAAGAACCTGGCCATGGCTCTCAGCGTAGAAGTCGCGGAGTTGGTGGAACACTTCCAGTGGCTTACCGAGGATCAGAGCTACATAAAAGATCCCGCAAAGCTGGAAGAGATAAAACAGGAGATAGGGGATATCCTGATATATCTCACCAGACTGTCAGATAAGCTGGGCATTGATCCCATGGGGGCCGCTAAAGATAAGATAGAAATAAACAACAAAAAATATCCAGTTGAAATGGTTAAAGGGAGCGCAAGGAAATACAACGAGGGGTAGAGAAAGGTCAAACGGAGATTTATGACGTTAAATTTGAAAACTACAGACGGGAAGCCGGCTTGATTCATCGAACATTGAAGGACGCAAGCGGATTCCTATCCAAAAGACTTGAAGAAAAAATCATGGTATTGGGTCGGTGAAGATTTGGCATCAACCCGTCAGGACAACGAGGTCTACATTCTCGACAAAATATTTTCAAGCGTGAAGAATGAAGACCCCCGTGTTCTGGCAGAACTCTATGGCGTGGAAACCAAAGTATTAAAACAAGCGGTTAGAAGGAATATCGATAGATTTCCTGCTGATTTCATGTTTGAAATGACTAAAACGGAGTTTGTAGATTGGAGGTCACAATTTGTGACCTCCAAAAGCGACAAAATGGGCTTAAGATACAAGCCCATGGCTTTTACCGAGCAGGGCGTGGCAATGCTATCGAGTGTTTTACGGAGTAACCGAGCGATTCAAGTCAATATCCAGATTATGTGAACCTTTACCCAGCTTCGCCAAATGCTGGCCACACATGAGGATCTAAAACGTAAAATCGAGGCAATGGAGGCCAAATACGACCAGCAGTTCCAGATTGTATTTGAAGCCATTAAACAATTATTGGAGATTGAAAATAAACCCAAACGAAAAATCGGCTATACCGTTAAGGAAAAGGTATCGGCCTATCGAAAAGATAGGTTGGCAGCGGCAACCAACGGCTTTTCTCTAACTTCCCAGGCTCGAAAGCTTTGGGAAGCTATTCCCGGTGAAGTTCGGGTGAAGTTGTTAAACAACGTCTGGTGCGTAGATTGCAGGAAAGCGACGGGCATCTGCGAGGTCAGCGGTTCGGTAAAAAAGGGGATGCTGGTCTTGAAAGGACGTTGCACCACGTGTGGCGGCAGGGTCGCGCGGGTGATCGAAAATGATTGAAACACACGTTTGGAATATTGGGGAAAATTCACGGAAGTTAAAAAGTTAAGAATGTCCCCATAGTCCAGAAGAGCGTTCCCAAGGTTCTTAAATTCCGCAACTGAAGGAGGAACGGCATATGGCCAGCCAGGTTGAGATCAAGAATATGGCATTGTTCTGTGATTTCGAGAATATCGCTCTGGGCGTGAAAGACTCCAAGTATGCAAAGTTCGACATCCAGAAAGTGCTCGAACGCCTGTTGCTCAAGGGCAGCATCGTCGTCAAGAAGGCCTACTGCGACTGGGAGCGCTACAAGGAGTTTAAGGAGGTCATGCACGAGGCCGCCTTCGAGTTGATCGAAATCCCCCATGTACGTCAGTCGGGCAAGAATTCGGCCGACATCCGCATGGTGGTCGATGCCCTGGACCTGTGCTATACCAAGAGCCACGTGGAGACCTTTGTCATTA